>JAISFO010000032.1 GCA_031263535.1 Holosporales bacterium | reverse complement strand
TAACATCCCCCCCCCCCCCCCATCCTCCTTAGATATCTCGTACATGATCTGACTCATCCTCTACAGATTGATGAACATTTTGATGCAATAGTGCATACCGCGGCGAGCGTTGGGTATGATTATGACTTTGAAACCTTTAAAAGGAATAATATCGACGCCACCAGTAATATAATCGAATTCGCCAAAGCTAATGGAGCTACAAAAATCATTTATTTATCATCTACATCTGTTTATGGTCGCGCGGAGAGGATAATCCATGAGAATACAGATATAGTTAACTTCAATCATTATGGACTAACGAAATATGTTGGCGAGCTTATTGTAAGCAGCCAAAAGCAGATAGAATCTTTATGTCTAAGACTCCCTGGGGTTATGGGAAAAGGTTCACATGGTGTTTTGCTGCATAGCTTTGCGGCGAAAATGTTGATTGACGCTCCGATAACTATACATTCGCCAGAGTTTCAAATAACTAATTTTATCCATGTAAACGATTTAGCTGAATTTATAAGCTTGATGCTGGAAAGAGATTTTATATCGGATACGCTGGTTTTAAGCTGCCATAAAGGTATGAAGATGATTGATATAGTGGACAGAATGAAGCTTAAGCTGAACTCTAAATCTAAAATAATTATTAGCGAATCGCAGAATAAGCCGTTTACTATAAATAGCTCTAAAGCGAAGGCGGTCGGATGGGTATCTATGAGTCCGATTGAAATTATCGATGATTATTGTGCTACTTTAATGACCGAAAATCGACGCAGTTAAAAAAACTTAAAACGGCCCGACGAATTCTTTGTTAGGAGAATCCAGGTAATCCTTGGGCTTGACGTTCAAAAATGGATCCTGATTTTTCAGGCCGAGTTGCTGCCTGACAGCGTTTACTATATGCTCTGGCATTGGATAAAAGTAATTGCTTAGAGCACGAGTAGTAGGCGTAGGACAATCCGGCAACGCTATTCTGATAGGCGCTTCCTTGAGATCTTTAAAGGCTTTTTCGGTAACTCTGGCAACAATTTCAGCGGAAAACCCGGACGTCAGGTGCCCCTGATCACACACGACCAACCGGCCTGTTTTCTTTACAGACTCTAATATCATAGCGTCATTCAACGGAGCTATGGTTCTGAGGTCAATCAGATCAATATCAATGCCTTCTTTTAGTAGGATTTCAGACGCCTTTATGGCGTCGATAGTTGAATAAGAGGAGGCCACTACAGTAGCATGTTTGCCGGTGCGAATTAAGTTTGGCGATCCTATTGGAATTCTGTACAGCCCGTCCGGAACGTTGCTTGTTGTATAATGAAGCCAGCGATGCTCAACAAATATCACCGGATTAGGATCCTCAATACTGCTTATAAGAAGCCCCTTGGCATCGTACGCTGTAGACGGCATTACAACTTTAAGCCCGGGTACATGCGCAAACCAATTGTGAAGACTTTGTGCATGCTGCGCGCCTTGCCCCCAACCTCGGCCAACAATCATACGCAAAACTATCGGTACGCTGTCTCCGCCAGCAAACATATAGTGCCATTTTGCAGCTTGATTCACGATTTGGTCCATCGCCAAAACCGCAAACTCCATCCTGGCAAAAACCATAACTGGCCGTATACTGACCAAGGAAGCGCCAAGAATTATGCCAACCATTGATGCTTCGGAAATCGGCATCTCCAGCACCCTATCTGCTCCAAAATGGTCAATCAGCCCTGACGTGGTGCCATAGGTTTGCGAAGCATCCGGCACGCCCTGACCTATAACAATGACCGAATCATCAGCCTTCATAGCCTCGTAAAGGCCATCACGTATTGCTTGGCTATAGGGAATTACTGGCATCTTTAAACACAAATTTATTAAGGTCTGGTCTTAGCGGAAACGGCGCCGCTTGTGCCTTGTCAAAAGCTTCTTGTATTTCTGCTGCAATTTCAGCTTTAAACTGTTCAATTTGGTCCGTAGACAGTACTTTTGCATTAAGCAGTTTTTCTTGCATCAATTTTACCGGATCCCTTTCTTTCCAGCGACTTACTTCGTCATCAGGCCGAGAGTCTGATTCTGGTCCACAGTTACCAGTATAACGATAGGTATCGCACTGAACAAAGACTGGCTTGCCATTACTTCTTACATCATCAACTATACTTGCCAGTTTTTTTGCCAATGAATTGCAATCTTGCCCATCAAATCTATATGCGCCGATCCCAAAACCTTCTACAATGCGAATTATAGCTTCGTCATTTCTTCTTCTTTTGGTTATATGAGTACTCACAGCATAAAAGTCGTTTTCGCACATAAAGATTACCCTAAGGTTGTTCATCAAAGCAAAATTTAAGGATTCGTAGAAAGCACCTTCTTCTGTTGAACCATCGCCAAAAAATATGACCGTTACTTTATCATTTTTTTGAAGCATTGAACCAAAGGCCAGTCCTACCCCGATAGGTATAGTGCTGCCAACGATAGGTACACACCCCACAAAGCCAACATTTCGGTCTATAAGATGCATGGAGCCTCCTCTACCAGCTGCGCAACCAGTAGATTTTCCGTAGAATTCCGATATCATAGCGTAAAGACTTCCACCTTTGGTCAGGTAGTGCGCATGAGCTCTGTGAGTACTAACTGTATAGTCACTGATTTTCAGAGATTCACACAGCGCGACAGCTATTGCTTCTCGTCCAATGCAAAAATGAATCGGACAACGCATCTCCTGCTCGCTATGCCTACGCACCAACTCCTCCTCTACCATTCGTACACGTAAGAGTTTGCGAAAGAGTTTAGATTTGTCGATGTTTATAAAATCGCTTTTAGTCCTCATATAATTTATCGGCATAAAATCTATTAATTAATGTGCTGATGTGTTCGATTTACCTCTTTCTGGATGCCAACCATATTTTAAACAATTAGAAATCTACAGTGAAATTACATTCCTCATTTTAAGCCCTTAAGGTAAAAGTGCATGGTTCGTCGTGTAACAGATTTAGGTACTTTCTTCCCCAACTGATCATATCTTCAACTCCTTGTTCCAAAGAGACAGCCTCCTTATAATCCAACTCAGATTTGATTTTACTACTGTCAAGCCAATACTGAGAATCTTCACCCTTTCTGCCAGGAACCAGCTCTACTAAATCCTCGAACCTTAAATCCAATCTTTCTGCGACCAACTCAACCAAATGATGAATCGTTACTGGCTTATCTGGACCAACATTGTACACCTCCCCCAAACGACCTTTTTCCAAAACCATAAATATAGCTCTAGCTAAATCATGTGCATGCATATAAGACTTCTTGGCTACGCCCCCTCCTTCTAAAGGCAATTTTCTACCAGTTAAGCCATAATAAACAGCCTTTGGCAATATACGATATAGTTGCTGACCTGGAGCATATGCATTTGAAGGCCTAATTATGTTCATGGGGAAATTCTTTGCTTCCCACAAGACCTGCAAATGCATGTCGAAAGCAAATTTTGATACCGCATATGGAGTAGTAGGATTTATCGAACTTCTTTCATTTGCAGGATGATTTACTGGTCCGTATAATTCTGAAGTCCCTACTTGTAAAAATTTCTTTAAATAATTGCACCCTATTAAATATTCGCAAATTTTAGCGAGGGCCACAACATTCGTTTCATACCACAAAAAAGAGCTTTTCCATGAGACGGTATACCCTTGTGCAGCAAAATTTACAACATACTCAGGCTTATACTGATCAAACAACTCAAACAGCCTACTTTGTTCGAAAACAAGGTGTACTTGCTCGTATCTATAACGCGGATCTCCATTGCCCACTCCTAAAGTAAAGGCCTCAGATTTAGGAGGATTGCGCCCAATAGATAATACAAACTCTGTATCTTTTTGTTCTAAAAGATATTTTACAAAGTGTATTGCAAAAACACCACCGCCGCCTAGTACTGCATAACGTGACATTCATTATTCTCTTAATATTTAAACCTTGTTTCTAGTATCCTGTGCCGTCAAACAATTGTCCAATCATAATCACCTGTATAACCAGCTTCTTCAAATACCTTATACCAGTCCTCTGGGTAGCCGTGAAATTTGGCTGTTAAAATCCAAGCCTCGCATGCTGCTTTCTGTTTTTCATTTTCGTAAGCATCGATTTGTATAAACGACCTGCCTTTACTGACTCTGCTAATCTCTTTAAGAGCTTTAATTAAATCAGCGCGACTCAAATTATGCAAGGTATTTATAGACAAAACCAGATCAAAATATCTATCGGAGAAACACAACTCTCGTGCATCGCCTAGATATAACTTATCATATACTTCAGTTTCGCAATTATTTAGCGCATATTCCGATACATCGATACCAATGGCTTCCAATCCAGGCAGACAATTAGATAAATCCTTTACCAAAAATCCCTTAGCGCAACCTATATCTAAAACCTTCATTCCTGGGTGCAGCCCATAATGTTTTATAATTTCTTTAGCGACCGGAATCCACCTGCCGTCGTACTTATATCCTCCATAGCCATACTGCCGCGGACCATCGAAATATTCTGCTCCGAACTCCCTTGCCTTGGCAATTATCTCCGGAGTCTTATTAGCCAAACGCGCTTCTATATCCCTTCGAGCTTGAGGCAAGGATCTTAATAGATCTACACGCATATTAAAGAATCAATTTTTTCGAAAAAATGGTGCATGACCGGAAAATCATATCCCAATATCTTTCTACAAGCGTGATTAATGTCTTCTTTTTTTATATATGGGTAGTAAGATACTGTTTTAAATAGCATAAGTATCCTTCTCTCTAAAAACGTAAACAATGGATCGGCGCGACAGTCATCAATTTGTTGCCCCCCCCCCGTCGTACTCATCACACAACCTCAGCAAACAGTTCATTGCAATATCTTCCGCGTTGTTAAGAAAAAGAAAAATAGATAAAAGCAATATACGGCCCAAAAATTCCTCATTAAGATGCTGTTTAGCAAGAATGTCCCATCGTTTTATCCAAACTGCGTCAGAAACCATAAGATATCCGTACCTATCACTAGTGGTAAAAGCGGACATTGGCTTTCCTTTTCCGTCATAATCCAAATTAACCAGCTCAAAGCCTAACTTCTCTAAAAAAGCATTTATTTCACCAAAAGATACATTTCGCTTATAAAGTGGCTTGAACAACACTTCGCACCTAACTCCAAGAACAGATTGCTCAAGCTGGTTTTTAGCTCCTTTCAGAACATCTAATTCAGTACCTTCTACATCTAGCTTAATAAAATCCACATCCTTATCTTGAAAAATGTTGTCTAGCGTGTCTACGTGTATTGTTCCTTCTGTTTCCACCTGACTTTCATCAACTACATGATTTATTTGTTTCATTTGACTGTTATCTACTTCACAAAGTGTCGTTATGGCTTTATGCGAGCATTGCCGGGACACCTTGGTTGCCTGCTCACTGTAAAGGCCCATGTTGTAGATTTTTATATTCTTATTGCCGCTATACTTTTTTTGCAATCGATTGCATTCATCACCATCTATGTCGAATAAATGAAAATTCGCCAAGTCTTTTAATGGTTGCCAAGTCGGATGCAGTCCATAACGCGCACCACCATCAACAACATTCATCTGTAACCTATTTACCATTAAATATTTCTCCTAAACATCAAATTTCATAATCTTATCTATACTTTCTCTTAACTCAGTTAAAGTCAAGTCAGGAAAAGCCCTAAATAGGCAGGTAGCGTCCATGTGTCTATGCGTGATAGTAGCATTTGGTCGTTCAGTTTTTGCTATTTTTCCCCGGCCGAGCTTGCCAATAATAATTGTCGCTACTTCATAGAAACTGTATGATTTCAAAGAGCTGGCATTAACAAGGCCTACGCTTCTTCGGTATAGGATTTTTGTGATTATCGAAATTAGATCGCCTATGTATAAATGATTTCTGATCTCCTCCCCTTTGCCAAACAGGGAGATTTCTCCGCTATCACGTGCCTGCCTTAAAAACCGATTTGGGCCGTATCCATTATGCGGATCTCCTGCGCCGTATACAGCAACAGGTCTTACGATCGCTAAATCGGTATGCAGATCGTTTAGCATTATTTCTCTTGTCCTGTGCATAGCGCCATGGAAATCGGCTGGATTAGCTGGCGACGATTCGTTAATAATCGTATTTTTGAACGAATACACCGCATCTGAGCTGAGGTAAACCACATGAGCAACCGGTTTTTGAGTCAAGGCTTGTACAAAATGACGCCCCATATTAAGGTTACTCATAAGAGCATCGACACCTTTGCCTTTATCAGGGGTGATTGCTGATAAAAACACAACGCTGTCTGTATGCTGCAAAGTGTCCAGCAACTTTTGAACCGCCTCCGATTTTTCAAGATCTATTTCATTCCTGGTGATTGGCAAAATCGCTATACCATCATTCTGCAGAGTTTTTACCAAATGTTTTCCAATAAATCCGCCTGCCCCCAGAACCACAACACGCTTAGGCGCAATCTCCTTGCTATTCAGATGCGTCAGCATAGTACCTCGCCAAGCGTATAAACGGCCGCCGACTTAGGCTTTGTTTTTATGACGGCGTATGGATCTAATATATCTCCCTTAAATTTACTGTAATCAAGCTCAGAAAATTCCGGCCAAGGGGTAAGAATTGCCAGAAAATCAGAGCTATCGATTACTTGTTGACCGGTTTCCATAATTGATTGGCTATCAAGGTTTGGAATGGATTTTACCACTGGATCAAAGGCCTTAACTGTATAGTATCCATTTATGGTATTTATAAATTTCACACTTGCAGAATTTTTTATCGAATGAGTATTCTCCTTATACGACAAACCCAGCACACCTACGCTAGCCTTTTTGCTTCCGGTTAACTCCTTAAATTTCCTCAATGGCCAGAATGAGCGATAACTGCTGTCATCGATTTGAGCCTCAAGCATCTTAACCAAACACCCGTGCTCGTAGGCAAGACGCTTAACCGTCGCCATATCCCGCTCTAGATTTCCACCAGCAATCCCAAGCCCAGGCTTAAGGTAAGCATAAGGGCCTATACGCTTATCCAGTCTTAATGTTTCCGCTATATCAGACCAACTTGCGCCAATATTCTCACACACACTGGCCAGCATGTTAGTAGTCGTCACGGTTGCAGTAAGATACATATTGATAGAAATCTTTGCGAATTCCGCGCTTTCATAATTCATAATAAACCTTGGACAGGAATACCTTTCCAGATATTCACCCAGAATAGCTGGAAGCTGCTTTACTCTGTCTTGTGCGCCTACAATAAAACGCTCTGGATATAAGGCTCGCTCTACAGCTTTGCCAAATATTAGGGTCTCAACCTGATAAAAAAGCCTGCTTTTATCAAAATCCAACGCCCTGGTATATCCTGGCAAGACCTGACTTAAGATTACAAGCAAGCAGCCTTCGTTCAGGCGGTCGCGTATATTTAAAAAGCTTTCAGTAATTACTGAAGTGTCGCTGCCGCCCTGATCATTGGTCGGAACGTCAATTGCTAAATACACAATATCACACTGCCCCAGATCTGCTGCAGAGGAAGTAAATACAAGTCGGTCTTTGTTTTTTTGGGCCAGCTCAGTTAGTGAGGGCTCTTTTATGGATTCGAAGGAGTGCTTTTGCGCATAACAGAACACCCGAAATTCGCCTGATCCTTTCTCGGCAGCCGCAACTGCCGAGACATAAGCCAAATGACTTGCCCCGACAAAGCCGATTGTTAGTGCGGTAGGTTTGCTTGAATCCATCTGTCGTTTCCTAAATTGCTCCAGCTTTTACCTTTTAAGCAAAGATTTTTGAAAAAATCATATTCATCCTGCCAAGTTTGATCGCTTTGCACCAAAGCCTTAGATTCCTCAGTTGGCCGGCCGCTCGGGCGAATGCGACTGCGCACGGTGAAGATGGACGGCCCCCATTTGCACAAAGAATCTATATGCGCCGATCCATTTTCGGCCAATATAGTACAACAGAAGCTGTTTCGCCAGCTTAAAAGCGTCATTTCAAGCTCTATAAACGGTGTTCCTTTCGAGATCATAATTGCATGGTCGGGGGCGTTATTTTCAAACTTATGACAGCATTCCAAGCTGAACGAAGCAATCTCGCGCCCAAACCAAAACAGCACAGTATCCAACAGATGCGAGCCTATATCGTACACAACCCCATATCCCTGGTCTTTCCAGTCAGACTTTTTGACGTCAAGCGCTGTTCCGTTCCCATAAAACATCCTGCAGCTGTATATCTTGCCAAGCATGTCGGAATCCAATACGTGCTTCATGTTGACGAAGTGCCGCTCGAACCGGTGATTATAGGCAGTATAGCTTACCAGATTATGCTGACGAGAAAGGTCCTCCAACGCCGTAAACTGCTCGTTTTGTAACAAAAGCGGCTTTTCCGCCAAGACGTGTTTCTTGTTGGAAAGCAGATAGTGGATAGCCTCATATTTACCCTGATATGGCATACAGACAAACGCTGCATCAAAGCTGTCAAGCGGCACATCAGATAAAGATTTATACTGCGCACCCTCAGCAACCGGATCAACGCTTCCGGCAAAATCACTGCCCAGAAAACCACGCCGCTTGTTTCCCTGTATCCCGCACCCAACAATCAAAACTCTAAGTGATGACATTTATCTAATTGCTACAATGCCTGCTATTTAAAGACTGCAATCGATCAATCATATCGACTATATTTTCTGGCTTTACAGGAATGTTACCATCTTGTTCGCACTCAATCGCTGCGGCGAAGCTGCCAAGAATAGCCGCAATAACTGGATTTTTGGAAACCATTATGCCCAAAGTAGAATATGCCAGCATCGCATCGCCTGCGCCGACCGCGTCAACTGCATTTTTGCAAAACGCGTCTATATTGAAAAAAGCTCGGGGAGAATTGATGTTTTTATTTCTGAAAACCATAACGCCTTTTTCACCAACCTTTAGTATCATAACGCTGCAGTTGCAGCGTTCATAAAGCTCAGTCCCCAACGGCCTGATGACCGAATCCTGATCGCCAAGGGCAAAACGAGCCTCGCGTTCGTTAGGGGTGATAAGGTCAAAATCTTTGAAGTCCAAAATATTTCCCCAGCGGCTGGCTACCTGGCTGTCCGCAATCTTGAGTTGATTTTTTGGTATAGCTTTTATAAGCGAAGGTATCGTTTCCTTAGCGAAAATCCCATGACGAAAGTCGCTGAACACCACAGCCTCGCATTCAGAAGTTGCGATATAGCCTGATACTTTATCAAGGATTTTATCGGATATAGCTCTGTTATCGACCGTATCGACCTTAAGAAGTCTGTAGCCGTCCACGACAATGGCATTCTTGTTAGTAGTCGGCCGATTGTCATCAATGACGGCATTAACCGTAACGCCGCTGTTTACCAAGTCTTGTTGTATATATTTACCGTACTCGTCATTGCCTAAAACGGTCGTAAACATCACATCAGCGCCAGCTTCGCGCAGGTGCTTAGCAACGACAGCCGCCCCGCCAACATAATCCTCTTTTTGCTCGTGACGCACGCTCATGGTTGGGGTTTTCGTCATTCCTCCAATTACCGAGCATCTGGTCAAACTGTCAACGATCGAGTCACCGACAACGTGCACCTTCCTGCCCTTAAAGTTAGCGAGCGTCTTTCTTAGATCGTCAAACGAAACACCTTCTGCGTCCATAAGTAAGGCTAGCTTCTCTTTGGCTAGATCCGGCATTTGCGACTCGATGATATGGGACGATGAGTACACAACATCGCCAGGAGTGAAGATAACCTCGCCACCATATGACTCTACAACATCGGCCTCCTCTCTGGTTTTATGATGCATAGCGCCAGAGTGAAAATACTCATACCCCTTGCAGAAAAAATCCGGCTGAATAATTTCTATATTCTCCAGCGGAGCTGGATTTCGGTCGATAATTACAAAGTCAACAATCTCGAATGCAGCCAGATTGATCGCCCTAAGGTCCTCAGGCACATAAGGCCGCATGTTCGCCTTGGTTATATGCGCATCGCAGGTAATGCTGGCCAAAAGCAAATCACCCTTGGATTTGGCGAATATAAGATGCCGGATGTGTCCGGGGTGAACTATGTCAAATGTTCCATGACACATGACAAGTTTTTGCTGCCTGGGGCGGCTCCCAACCGCTTTTAGTACTTCTGCGACGGATTTTATTTTCCCACTGTATCTGGCAAAATCATTCATGTTAGAGACCCAAACCACTGCTTTGTTGCTTGCTCTATCTTATTGGGCGTCCAAAGCGGAGCGTTTTCCCAGTAGTTTATATTATCAAGCACTTTTTTCACGCCATCTTCAAACGAAACCTCCTGCCTCCAGCGCAACATATTGGTTATTTTGGTGATGTTGGCCCAAGTACAGTCCGGCTCGCCTGGGCGTTTGGGAATGCTTATAGTTTTGCCACTCAGCAGTTCCACCAACCTGTTGACCGACTGAGGCTTGCCGGCACCAAGGTTGAAGACCTCTCCGGAAATTTCGGTTTCTGCCGCCAAATAAAATGCCTTGGCAACATCGCTGGCATAAAGGAAATCACGCGTTTGGGTTCCATCTCCGACAACTGTAAATGGGTGACCGGCCAGCTTTTGCTTCAAGAAAACGCCAAAAACCGCGCCATAAGCCCCAGAGGTACGGGATCTGGTCCCGAATGCATTGAAAATCCTAACAGAGTTAACAGGCAGCTTATACACTTGGTTCCAATGAAAGCCCGCCTGCTCACCCAGGTATTTACTAAGCGCGTATGGATACTCGCATTGTATAGGGTGGTTTTCGGCTGTAGGTACTGATGCTTTGCCGTAGCATGAAGACGATGCAGCATATACAAACTTTTTGACCTCAGCATGCCTGGCGGCTTCAAGAACCTTTACAGTTCCCTGCACATTGACGTCCATATACTCAACCGGATTGTCAATAGAGGGAATTATGTCACCCACTCCGGCAAAATGGAATACATAATCAACCTCCGCAAACACACTGCTGTTGCCAGGGATGTTACATATATCCAGCTTCTCAAACGAAACGTCTGAATTGTTTTTATGCTGATTTATGTTTTCCAGCCTGCCATTGCTGAGGTTATCTACTACGCGGACTTTAATGCCCTCATCGACCAAAAGGTCAACCATATGGCTGCCAATAAAGCCACAACCACCTGTTACAACAGCACACTTCGCCATATCTACGCGGCCCTGGATTGCTTTAAACACAAGACGTTGAAGTACGCGGTATTATTTAAAGAATCAGTGAATTTATTCTCCTTAAAAGCTCGGCAGATATCCTCAACCGCATTCTCCACCGTATATTTGGGCGCAAAACCGAGCGTTTCTTTTATTTTGTCTGAGTTGATATGATACGACCTCAGGTCGTCGCTTGCTTCATATTTGATATCTATTCGGCCCTTATCCGGAAATTCCTTAAGGACTATATCCTTTACGACTTCGGCCAGTTCGCCTATCGACCGGTTCTGATAACCAATATTGAAAATCTGGCCATGAATTTCGTCGGCAGGAGCTTCAATCATAAGCTTATAAGCGTCACACATATCCTGTATATGCAAATTCGGCCGCAGCTGCGCTCCGCCCAGTACCTTGATTGTGCTGTTGACCACCGCATGATTGGTCAGGATATTTACCGACAGGTCAAAGCGCATCCTTGGGCTATAGCCGCATATTGTCGCCGGACGAATAGCAACACACTCAAAATCATCGCTTTTGTGTTTAAACAAAAGCGGCTCACACATGCCTTTGAACTTATTGTAAAGCGTCAGCGGAACCAGCGGATGATCCTCTTTTACATCGGGCTTATCTGACACCCCATATACAGAGCTGCTGGAACAATAGACAAAGCGCCTTACGCCGGCGTCTTTGGCGGTTATTACCAGATTTTCGAAACAGTCATAGTTTATGCTTTTACTTAACCCCTCATCCAGCGCAAAGCTTGGATCGTTTGATATACAGGCCAAGTGAAGTACGACGTCAATGTTGCCGCACGCTTCCTTAAACGCCGCTTTGTCGCGAATATCATTTTTTATGATTTTCAGATTGGGATGAGGCTGCAAACAGCAACCATAATATTGAATGTCATAAACCGTGACGTGGTATCCCATTTCAAGCAGCTGCGGGGTCAGCCTACTCCCCACATACCCGGCTCCACCCGTTATCAGAATTCTCTTCATGGTGTTATCCTCAGGCTATATCGTCAGTTGCGCGGTTTTAGCGTCCTTATAGAACTGCTCGGCAGTTTTTCTGGAATATTCGTTCAAATCTGTTCCCCAAAGCTTAAACTTATCAAGCAAATCGAGCGTCATGGTTATAATGTCGCAACCGCAAGCTTTCGCTTCCACCGCATTAAACAATTCACGAGCGCTGGCCCATAAAATCTTTGTGTTTTTAAGGTCTTTGACGACCTTTTTGGATTCAATCATAATCGGCTTTGGGTCTACGCCTGTATCCGCAATGCGCCCGGCAAAAACCGATATGATGACAGAAGGGCTCGTGCCTATGCAGGCGGCAATTTTGTCTACTTGATTTAGGTTGAAAACCGCCGTTATATTCAACTTAACTCTGCTCTCAGCTAGCCTACGTATAACTTCAGTATTATCAGAGCCATCTGTTTTTAAAAAAGGAATCTTTACGAAAACATTCTCGCCCCAAGACGAGATGTTCTTGGCATCCCGCTCTATGCCAGCCTCGTCATCGGAAACCACCTCAAAGGATATACTTTTGCATCCAACCATTTTCGCGACCTTTACCGCGAAGGATTTATAATCGCTTACTCCGGCTTTTTTAAGTAAGCTTGGATTAGTGGTAAATCCCTGCACCCAGTTAACTTCAGAAAACCGCGCAATTCCTGCTTCATCGGCTACGTCGGCAAAAATCTCTATTCCGTCCAGCATCTTTTTTTGGATTTATAATAAACTCTCACCAAGTATATTAGCCTCCACCACAACTCAGTCAACCCTTTATTAACGATTGAGGGTTTAAATTTATAACGATTGCCAGTTCTCTAAAATTAAAACCATTATTTGATTTACAATTATGAGTCTTATTCAAATAAGAATAGTACATATAAGCATCAACTAATTTAGCCACTTGGAATCGATAGGGCTTATACAACGTAAGAACACATCTATCGAATAGGACTGCATATACGTCTATAAGCCGTCGCCTCAGCGACGCAGCATTAGGTTTTACCGTATTAGATGTCTTTGAGATTTTGCTCTGACCTGCCGTTGATATTTTACCTCTGCTCTATCTTTCCTCGACAAACTAAACAGTACTTTACTCTCACTCAGCTTGAGCTTGCTTGATTGCCAGTGCTGTTAACTGGAATTTATTTAACTCCTGATTTAGAATCGCAAATCTTATCCAAGCAAAGACAGTTCAGACAAACATCAATAATATAGGCTTGGTGGCTTGGCCTTTGTAAAAAGTACTTTAAACGAAGGTAAAAACAAGATAGTTTCAATCTTGCTTTAATTATAGAGGATCATTAACGCGTGGATTTGCTTGGCAACGTTATAGTGTACATTGTGCCATTCATTGCCGGCCTGTCAGTTTTGGTCTTCGTGCATGAGCTTGGGCATTATCTGTGCGCTAGGCTGAATGACGTAAAAGTTGAAACTTTCTCTATAGGTTTTGGCCGTGAGATTTGGGGCAGAACCGATAAGCATGGCACTAGGTGGAAAGTAGCCTGGCTGCCTTTTGGCGGGTATGTAATGATGCTTGGCGATAAAGACGCCGCAAGCGCTCCTGATGCCGGAAAATTGGCATCTATGTCTAAGAAGGATCTTGGTCAAACTGTATACGGTAAATCTCCGCTTCAAAGAATTGCTGTATCTGGAGGTGGTCCTTTAGGCAATTATATCTATGGTTTTTTGGTTATGGCAGCAGTTTTTTTCTTTAAAGGCGCGCCGGATAACCGTTTGACGGTAAAGGAGGTAGTAAGCCAATCCCCTGCCGCTGAGGCTGGGATAATTGCCGGAGATGTAATAGAGTTTGTCGCTGAAAACAAGATCGAAAATCACCAAGATCTTAATAACGTCATTGCAAAAAGTGGATCGGAAGCGCTGTATCTGCGAATAAATCGCGAAGGCACAACGTTAAATGTCGCAGTAACGCCAAAAGAAATGGACTATAAATTGCCTGGCGAGACAACGGCTGCGAAAAGGAAAATGTTGGGCTTGGTTTTTGCACCTCCCGAAACTGTTAAGGTCGGACTTTGGGGGGCGATCACAAGTGCGGGAAAGTTTTGCGTAAAGATATCAAGCGACATTATGCGCGCCCTAACGCAACTTATAACCAGTTCAGATGGGGTAAAAAATTTGGGAGGGCCAATCAGGATCGCCCAGCTTTTTGGAGATATATCTAAAACTGGAGATATGTCAAAGCTGTTGGTCTTTTCGGCAATGTTGTCCATAAATTTGGGATTTATTAATTTGCTTCCCTTGCCAGCGCTTGATGGAGGCGGTATATTTATGAACTTAATCGAACTGGTGGCAAGGCGGCCCTTAAACAGGCGAGTGCAAGAGCTTATAATGCGGTTTGGCTTTGTGTTCTTGTGCGTATTAATGTTGTTGGTAATGTGTAACGACATTTTACGCTTGGATATTTTGGGGAAAATCAAGGGAGTTTTTACAGGATTTTGTCAGTGAAAAAAACGTTTATTACTTTGGGGCTGGTGTTTGGGTGTTTAATGAACGATGGCTTTGGCGATACTTTACGCCGTATTGAAATTCATGGCAACAAGCGCATACAAAGGGAAGCAATTGCCGCGCATATGCGGCTGGAGGTTGGCGACGACATTTCTCCACATATAGTGGACGATATGATAAAGAGGCTTTATGCCACTGGCTTTTTCTCAAACCTCTCGGCTGAGCTTAGAAACGGTAACTTAACGCTGTTTGTTACGGAAAATTCTATGATCAACCGTGTTGCTTTCGAAGGCAATAAGGCTATCAAAGACGAGCATATAAAACTGCTTACCAAAGACAGGGTTGAGCCGCATCAGGTCCTGCGCCGATCTGAAGTGCAGAACGTAATGCGAGATTTACTTCATATGTATCGCGCAAAAGGCTACCTGACCGCGGTGGTAACGCCCAAAATTATCAGGCTCCCCGAGTCGCGGGTTGATGTGGTATTTGAGGTAATTGAAGGCAAGCCTACTACGATTAAAAAAATACTGTTTGTAGGCAATAAGATCTTCTCTACTTCTACTTTGCGCAGTGAAATGCAGTCCAAAGAAGCCACTTGGTGGAGGTTTTGGGGCTACGACGACGTTTACTCTCCAGAGCGGATAGACAGCGATAAACGTGCATTGAAGAAATTTTATAACAATCACGGTTTTGCTGCTTTTCACGTGAAATCTCATTTGGCGGAGCTAAGCCCCGATCGAAAGAATTTCTACTTAACTTTTAGTATCGATGAGGGGGATAAGTATAAGTTCGGCGCAGTTGAAATAGACTGTGAATTAAAGAAAATAGACATTGCGGCTTTACGCAAAAAAGTAGCGTTCAAAAGCGGCGGTATATTCAAAATAGACGATATCGATAAAACCAAAGAGGCCTTTGTCGATGATTTGGGCGCTTTGGGATACGCCTTTGTTAATGTGTATCATACGGTAAAGCTAGATGATCAAAATCGCGTCGCTAACATAACTTTTCACATCAGCAAAGTGTCCAAAGTATTCATAGAACGCATAGAAATATGTGGTAATAACCGTACTTTAGACAAAGTGGTTAGGCGAGAGTTCAGGCTTCACGAAGGCGATCCTATGAATGTAGTTAAGCTGCGCAAGTCTATACAACGTATCAGGGACCTTGATTATTTTGCAATTGTTGAGGCTCAGCCAGAGGAAGGAAGCGCTGCGGATAAAGCGGTTATAAAGGTAGATGTTGAAGAAAAATCAACCGGCCAGTTTAAGTTGGCAGGCGGATACAGCGCTAGCGATGGATTATTGTCTAACTTTGGCGTGAGAGAGCGCAACTTTTTTGGTTCTGGCAAAACGGTTGATGTGGACCTTCTTCTGGCTGGAAGAATGAAAAGCATATCTTTTGGGGTTATGGATCCATACTTTATGGACAAAGATCTTGCGGCAGGCGGACGTATAGGGGGGGGCATTATCAATAGAGTCAAGGAGACATCCACGGAATCGCGGTATTTCGCCATCTCACCTTATATTGGTTATCAGATAACCGAGAATTTGGGACACAGGATTACTTATGGCCTAAGTGTGGAAAATATTAAATTTAAATCTCAAATAAAGAGGCTTGCTGACGCTCCGTCTTGGATAAAAGAGTCTTATGGGCACTTTGTCAGCAGTACTATAAGTTCTGGTCTTATATACAATCAGGTTGACAGCACTTTTTATCCTAAGGATGGATACACTTTAGGTTTAGAGAATTCGCTTGCCGGCGTCGGTGGGAATGTGCACTTTAACAGGCACGAGTTTAATGCCAATTGGTATTATCCATTAACGGAAAAGTTAACCTTCTGGAGCAGCGGAGCAGTTGGCGTAATGGGCGGCGGACGTGTAAGAGATCAATTCTCTCTCGGCGGTGAAAGTTTTAGGGGATTTGAATACGACGGTATTGGACCAAGGACTAAAACCATAGACCAAGACTCAGTCCACGGTACGCGTTACTATAAAATAGGGTTTGGCGTTAAGTGCCCCATTGGAAGCTACTATGAAACTGGCGTTAAATGCACTGTTTTTACCGAATGGGGCAGTTTGTGGAAGTCTAAGTTGCCTAAAGAGTGGGTTTTCGATGACAACAGTTTGCGTGGCAGTGTCGGCTTTGGCATCGAATGGTTAAGCCCCTTTGGCCCCATCAGCCTCAGCTTTGCTTGGGCAATCAAGAAGTGCAAATATGACCAAACGCAAGTCATGCAGTTCGGAGGGCTGATGTGATATCAGTAAACAGAGCTCTGGTTGTTGCTTTAGCGCTAGTTAATTGCTTTTGCATTATCGGCGCTGATGCTGCTGAACCGGCGATCGGGGTGGTAAATGTGGACAGAATTCGCACTGAATCCAAGGCTGCTCGTTCAATCGAAGATCAGGCCGACCAACTCAGACAAAAATACCAAGACGAGATTGCAAAAATTGAAGACAAACTAAGAAAGCAGGCAGCACTTCCGGCTTTGGGATCCAAATCGACAGCTTCTGATGGTGGTTTCGAGAAGCAATACAAAAATCTTCAAACCCTGGCTCGTTCTCGCAAACGTCAGTGGGAAAATGCAGTCACACAAGCAAATGCCAAATTAGAGAACAAATTGAGTGAAATAGTTGCTAGGATTGCTCAATCAAAAGGGCTATTAACAGTGATAAACGTGAGCGCTACTCTCTTCTCTCAAGAAGGAATCGATCTAACAACTGAGGTTCTAGAACGCCTTAATGAAGAGCTTCCTGATATAAAAATAGCGCCTATATCTGATTGACCCTCTCTCCTATGTTGCATATTTATCACTATGCTAATATAGTTATGAGAGGGTGTTAAGGGAAATGGGATGGTTGGAGTTGTAAGATTCATGTATGTTCCGAAACATAGAGAATGTCGTGAGGTTTGATA
>JAISFO010000031.1 GCA_031263535.1 Holosporales bacterium | reverse complement strand
CCGCTACAGAACGGCGAGGGATCTTGTGTAATTACGCGCGATGGATGCAGCGATCCGCTTATAAATCAGTGCCAAACCGACTGCGTTTATTGCCTTCCTGGTATAGGTAAGTTACACCCATTAACTACGGCTTCTGCGGGAATAGCATCTTCTCCGATCGTTTCCAGTTGGGAGCCAGGCTCAAATATTATGCTACTTAGACTATGGCAGTGCCAAAAACACTTTTTGCCGATCCTTTCTACACTGGACGGAAGGCATATAGATTCCAGGGAAGGACAATCACTAAAGACATAGTTTTCGATCGTTCTTAGTTTTGAGCCTGGCCCAAACGTTACGCTGCTTAGTCCTTTACATCCATGGAAACACTCCACGGCAATTTTCTCTACACTGGACGGAATACATATAGACGCCAGAGAAGAGCACCCACCAAAGGTAGAGTTTCCCATAATTGCCAGTTGCAAACCAAATTCAAAGACTACGCTGCTTAGGTTTTCACACAGCACAAAACACTCTTTGCCGACCGTCCCTACGCTGGACGGAATGCATATAGATGCTAAGGAAGAGCACCAGCTGAATGCACCGACGCCCATCGTTGCCAATCGTGAGTCAGGCTCAAACATTACACTGCTTAGGCTTGAGCATCTCTCAAAACACCACCAGCCGAGCGTCTCTAAACTAGACGGAATGCGTATAGACTTTAGGGAAGAACATCCAAAAAAAGCAGATTCTTTGATTACTCTCAGTTTAGAGTCTGGCTCAAAGACTAAACTGGTTAGAGTTGAACACCCTCCAAAACAAAACTTACCGATCATCTGTACACTTGCCGGAAGGCATATAGATGCTATAGAGCGACAAATAAAGGCATCGTCTTCGATCGATGCTAGGTGCGAACCTGATTCAAATGCTAATATGCTTAAGTTTGAACATCCTTTAAAACACTCCGCGGAAATTATCTCTACATTTGCAGGAAGACATGCATATCTTAAGTTTGCTTGATCATAAAGATTTTTAAAATTAGAACTTTTTGAAACACGTGAGACTATATGGGCCTTCCCATCCGCACAAATTAGATTTCTAGGAAAGAATAAATCAGAAATATCTTTGCTGACACTAGTGCTAACAATTCTATTTTCGTCTATTTGGTAATAATCTCTGCTTAAAGTAAATCGCATACAATTTGCAATCTCAGGGATAAGTAACGTAATTGCCAACGCCATTATAATATTTTTCATATTTGTTCTTTTGATTGGGTAATATTAACGATACAGCGATATCGTTTAAGAACATTTAATATTTTTAAATTAATTAACTAATTAGCGAGCAAGTATGGTGTTTTTAGTTGGGGTTTGGCAATATTTATATGGCAAAATCGAGCGACGCTATTTGCGTCGATTTGACTTAAATAAAAAGACCGCCGCTGCAGAACGGCGACGGAGGGTCTTGTGTGATTACATGTGATGGATGCTGGAATTTTGTTTATAGATCGATGACAGCCTGTTTGGATTTATGTTACCTATATATAAGTATAAGAGCGTATATCAGTACAATACTCATATATAAATATAAGAGGGCGACCATTAGCATTCACCGTAACTCCTGCAGGAATAGCGCCTTCTTCGATCGTTATCGGTTGAGGGCTTGGCTCAAATACTATACTACTCAGCCCTGCTGTAAAAATAGTAAAACCAAAACAGCTTCTGCCGATCGTCTCTACACTGGCCGGAATACATATAGATTCCAAGGAAGCACAATCATAAAAGGCGGAGTCTCCCATTATTGTCAATTGGGATTCGGACTCAAATGTTACACTGCTCAGGTTGCTGCTGCGCCGAAAGCACCATTTGCCAATCGTCTCTACACTGGCCGGAATACATATAGATTCCAAAGCACAATCACAAAAGGCGGAGTCTCCCATTATTGTCAATTGCGAACCGAACGCAAACGTCACGTTTATTACGTTGCTTAGACCGGGGCCTAGACCGCAGGCCTGAAAACACCATTCGCTGATCGTTTGTAAGCTGGACGGAAGGCATATAGATTTCAAGGAATGACATTGGTTAAAGGTATACTCTGAGAACCTTGTCAATCGCGTACCAAGCGCAAACGTTACGTTGCTTAGCTTAGAGCATTCTGCAAAACACCTGCCTCCAATAGTATGTAAACTTGCCGGAAGGCATATAGATATCAGGGAATGACAGTTACGGAAGGCAGAATCTGAGATCGCTGTCAATTTCGAATTGGACTCAAACGTTACTATACTTAGATTAAGGCGGTTTCCAAAACATCCATTGCTAAGCGTTTGTGCACTGGATGGAATGCATATTATAGCTAAGTTATCCTTAGCATTATCTAGCGTAAAGCTATTTAATATACACACCTCACAAACCTTCCCATTTATCTGAATGAAATTTCTAAGAAAGCAGCAAGGCGATGTTGTTCCCGGCGTGGCACTAGCAATCCCGTTTCCGTCCTCTTGATAATCATCTCCATCCAAGGTAATTCGCTTACAGTATGTGATTTCTGGGATAATCAGCATAATTGCCAGCGCTATCATTGCAATTTTTTTCATAATTTCTCCTTATTAAAAAACTAACAGGAGCATATATGACATAATATTATATTTTTGTCAATCTATTTTTTGCTTATTTTAAGATTATTATAAAACCGGCCTGAAATCTGGCTTGGTAATAGAACTCGGCGAGGTTTTACTTAGAAAATTGTACGATCTGCATCGGCTTTGGTTTAACGGCGGGGGATCTTCTGCAATCACGTATGATGGATGCTGGCGTCAGTCTTGTTTATAAACTGATCTCAGCACCTGCCTGCGTTTAAACTGGCAATAAGCTCTTGCAGACGATTAGCCCTAGTCTCTAAGCTGGCCAGTTGTTGCTTATGGTCGGTAATGACAGATTCAGATGCTTTGGCCATGAACCCCTGATTAGTAAGTCGAGCTTGAATGCTTTGACTGTCGGTTTGTAATTTTATCAGCTCCGCCTGCAGTCTGGATTTTTCTTTCTGTATGTCGATGGATTGATCAAGAATTATTTTAATAACGCATCCTTCAACAATCACCGATACAGTCGCAAGATTGCTGTCTGTTGAAGCGTATTTAACGTCTATTCTGGCCAGCTTTTGGATAAAGGTCTCGTATTTACTGACAGAGTACTTTGCCTTGTCTGCTTCGCTTACAATAATTTGCAAAATATTACTTGGCGATACGTGAATATCCGAGCGTATTGACCTGATCGCACTGATGGCCTGACATACCCATTCAACTTCTTTAGTCGATTTGTCGAACCCCTTTGGCAAGCTGTAGCATGGCCAGCTGCTTGTGCTTAGAAGCGCGCCTTTTTCAGTAATGGCGACTGCTTCAGCAAGCTCTTCAGTAATAAATGGCGCGATGGGGTGTAATATTTTTATAAACTGAGCAACTGCCCAGCCGGCGGTTAATTTGGTTTCAACAATTTCTTCTTGATTATCGCCGTTCATGATCGGCTTGGTTAGCTCTAAATACCAGTCGCAGAATACCCCCCATACTGACTGATATATTGCCTTAGCGGCCTCATCGAACCGATAGCTTTCGATGGCGTTTTCCGTGTCGACTATGGTGCTAATCACTTTGGCGATAATCCACTGATTAATAGGAGCCTTAGCGCTGGAGATATCAAAGCGGTCGTCGTACTTACACTCATTCATCACAAGGAACCTGGTTGCGTTCCAAAGCTTAGTAATGAAATTGCGATATCCGGCTATGCGCTCTTCGCCCATATTGACGCTTCTGGCAGGCGTACACAGAGAGGCGATTGTGAACCGCAAAGCGTCTGCGCCAAATTTATCGATAAGGTCCAGCGGATCAAGAACGTTTCCTTTGGATTTGGACATTTTGCGTCCTTTTTCATCCCGGACAATCGCGTGGATATAAACGTCCTTGAATGGGATTTGCTTGCATACACAGGTTGTAAGCATAATCATACGCGCGACCCAAAAGAAAATTATGTCAAAACCGGTAATCAATACGTTGGTTGGGTGATACCTTTTAAGCTCATACGTTTCGTCTGGCCAGTTGAGTGTCGTAAATGTCCAAAGCCCTGACGAGAACCAAGTATCCAAAACATCTTCATCCCGACGCAGTTCTACGCTGCGTCCATAGTGCTTCTCTGCCAGAGAGTGTGCGTCATCATCGCTGTTGGCCACAAATATTTTGTCATCTGGGCCGTACCAGGCAGGAATCTGATGCCCCCACCATATCTGACGCGATATGCACCAAGGTTTGATGTTACGCATCCAATCGAAGTAAGTATTCTCCCAGTTTTTGGGGACGAAGCGAATCTCGCCGCTTTCCACAACACGCAGAGCCTCTGCCGCCAGCTTTGGCGCGTCCAGAAACCACTGATCCGTCAGGTATGGCTCTACTCTTGCACCAGACCGGTCCGCATATGGAACAAAGTGCTTAATCTTTTCTTCCTTCTCAAGCAGGCCCAGGTTTACCAGCTGCGCAAGAATCAGCTCTCTCGCCTGATCTTGCGTCAATCCGCGATACTGAGGGGCGACACTGTCGTTTATCCTTGCATCTGGCGTTAAGATGTTAATTGCCTCAAGGCCATGACGCTGACCAATCTCAAAGTCATTAAAATCATGCGCTGGCGTTACTTTCAGCGCTCCCGAACCTTTTTCCCGGTCTATATATTCATCTGCGATAATGGGGATAATTCTGTCAGTAAGCGGCAAGCGCAAATGCTTACCAATCAGCATAGTATACCGAGCGTCATCTGGATGCACCGCTACGGCAACGTCTGCCAGCATAGTCTCAGGCCTGGTGGTAGCGATAGTTATATGCTTTTGACTGCAACCTTCATCGTCGACTAAAGGGTATTTTATGTACCACATCGATCCGTCAACCTCTTGATTGAGAATCTCGAGGTCAGATATCGCCGATTTAAGCTTAGGGTCCCAATTAACCAGCCGTTTATCACGGTAAATCAGGCCGTCGTTATAAAGCTTTACGAATACTTCTCGCACGGCTTTTTGCCGCTGTTCATCCATGGTGAAGCAAACGCGCGAGAAGTCGCCCGACGCGCCTAAACAACGCATTTGGTTTAGGATCGTCCCGCCAGACTGCTCTTTCCATTCCCAAACCGCGTCTATAAACTTTTCGCGACCCAGCTGACGACGGTCAATGCCTTTGCTGGCAAGCTCTTTTTCAACCAAAAGCTGCGTTACTATGCCCGCGTGGTCAAGCCCTAACTGCCACAGCACGTCAAAACCCTTCATTCGCTTGTACCTTATGAGGATGTCCTGCAGCGTATAGCACAGTGCATGTCCAACATGCAGGGATCCGGTTATATTGGGTGGAGGAAGCATAATCGTATATGGCTGAGCGGACGGCTTACTACCAGGCGAGAAGCTGAAGGTTTTCTGCTCTTCCCACTTATCAGTAAATTTTTTCTCTATAAGCTTATGGTCAAATGTTTTATCCATTTTCACCTTTCCTCATCGCTGTTAAAGTCCAATAAACATTCAACGTACTCTTGCGCTGAAAAGCTTTGCATATCCTCTGGGCGCTCGCCAACCCCAACCGCCAATATAGGCAATTTGAAAATTTTCGCCAGCGATATAATCGAGCCTGCTTTGGCTGTGCCGTCAAGCTTGGTAATAATTATCCCAGTAACGCCGATTCTGGAAGAAAATTCTTTTGCCTGGGATATGGCGGTCTGCCCAGTTGTGCCGTCTATCATAAGCAGTACTGCATGTGGGGCGCTTAAGTCCTGTTTGCCAAGGGCTCGCTTGATTTTCTCAAGCTCTGACATAAGGTCGTCCCTATTATGCAAGCGTCCGGCCGTATCAACGATAAGAGCATCTTCATTCGCCTTTTTGGCTGTTGTAAAGGCATCGTATGCCAGCGCAGCCGGATCTGACCGATCGGCAGCGTAGCTTACTGGAATATCAAGCCGCTCTCCCCAAATCTTAAGCTGTTCAACCGCCGCTGCGCGAAAAGTATCACAAGCAACTAATCGTACTTTCTGGCCTTTATTTTTCAGAAACCATCCAAGCTTAGCCGCAGTCGTAGTTTTTCCGTTTCCATTAACTCCGCACAGCAGGATAACATACGGTCGTTGAGCTGGCGTACTGGCAAGATCATTCAAAGCCCCTTCGTATGGCGAAATGATTTCTAAAATCTTTTTGGAAAATATTTTTTTAACCTCAAGCGACGAGGACTCTTGATTGATGCTTTGCCTAGCAAAATCATGCACGATTTCTGTTGCTGTAATTGGATCTACGTCAGAAGTAATCAAAAGCTCTTCCAGCTCATCCAAAACCTGCTGATCAATCTTCTTGCGAAAGGCTACATTGCTTAGGCCACAAGCAATCTTTTCAGACGTTCGAGAGACGGCTTGCTTGAGGCGTGCAAAAAATCCACTCATAGCTTTTCAGCGTTAAGGTATGTTAGCAAACAGCTGTCCGTTTTCTGCTTTCCAAACCCTTGCTTGTGCTAAGCTTGCTTCGGGCAGCGACTTGTCGATCACCACTATCATAAAATGGTCGCTTTTAGCTAGATTTTTGTTCTCAATCAGCACGTTGATTTTACGCCCTATAAACCTGTCCATATGACGCTGCAGTTGCTGATTGCCAAGCTCTCGTAGGATTTTGGCCCGGCTTCTGGCGACTTGCTTAGCGCCAGGCAGCTGAACCATCTTGGCTGCCTCGGTACCTGGACGGACGGAATATGGAAAAACATGAAGAAAGGTAAAATCGGCCTCATTAACTAAATTATAGGAATCCTGAAACATATTGTCGTCTTCCCCAGGAAAGCCTGTAATAAAGTCTGTACCGATTGACATATCTGGCCTAAGCGTCCTTAGACATTGGCATATGTTTAATACGTCAGCCCTTTTATGCCGCCTGCGCATGTACCTCAGTATAGTATCACTGCCAGATTGCGCGCTTAGGTGAATATGGGGAAGAATCCTGGATTCTATGCCTATAAGCCTCAGCAATTCGTCGTCACACGCCGCGGGGTCAAGTGAAGACAACCTAAGCCGCATCAAATCTGGACAACTGCTTAGCACCAATTCAATCAACCCTGGCAAGCGCATTCCGCTATCCAAATCAAGACCGTAGGAGGCTATATCAACCCCGGTAAGGACTATTTCTGGATATCCGCCATCAATTAGGGTTTGTGTTTGCTGTATAATGTCCTCTGACGGCAGGCTGTAACTTCTGCCCCGCGTGTACGGGACTATGCAGTAGCTACAGAAGTGATTACACCCGCCTTGGATTTGCACGAAAGCCCGCGATTTGCCTTCAAAGCTGTGAATTAATTTAGGCTTTTCTCTTACAGTACTGCATCTTTGTGAAGCTTGAATATGCTTTGCGGCATTGCTTTTAATTGCTAAATAAGCCTCCTGATTAAGTTTTTCATTATTGTTTATTATTTTATCTACATCTGGCATGTTAGCAAACTGGCTGAATGCGACCTCAACGGCACAGCCGGTCACGATTATTTGTGCACTTGGATAATTGCGACGATGTTTCCGGATGGCTTGCCTTACCTGACGTTGGGCTTCGGCCGTGACAGCGCAACTGTTGACTATTATCACTATGCGCGACTCATCGTTATCATCCAAGCAAGCATCAAGCGCGCACTGACGAATTACCTCAGATTCATAGGAATTCAAACGACAACCAAAGGTGATAACTTTTATCATTCTATAAGTCTTATGACGGTGTGACAGAGGGGGCCGTTAACGCTATTTCAATCTTGGTGTTGCAGCATATTACCATTACAAGCGTGCAATTGTATTGGTTATGTCTGATAACTCTAAAACCGATACCTTCGGGGAGGACGTTAGGTTCGAAAACGAAGAGGTCATACTCAGGTGGTTTTGCCCCTATCGCGGCTATGGCTTTGTAGTGCATCCTAAGATACTAGAGGACATTTTCATTCATTTCTCGGTGGTTAATAAGTCGGGATGTAAGAACCTAGAGCCTGGTGATAGGTTGCTGTGCGATATTTCGCAAAAAGGCAATAAATACCAGATTACAGAGATATACAAAGTCGATCACATAGCCAAAAGTTGCGGGCCAGAGATACTGGACGGTATTGTTAAATGGTATAATCCGATTAAAGGATTTGGTTTTATCTGCTCTAGGGATAAAAAAGACGACATATTTGTTCATTCGTCAATATTGAGACGATTAGGACTTCAAAATCTCGCGCCCGAGCAAAAAGTAATTATGCGCGTGCAAAAGACCCGCAATGGATTCGAAGCCTTAGACCTCATGCTGGGTAAGTGAATTGTTATTGGCTGATTGACGCTTAGCTATGTACGACTTAAACAGCAGCGGCCGGTCAGTCAGGATTATGTCGTATCCTCGATCAATTAACCAACCCCAAGCGTCATGCATATTTTGAGTAATAGCGCGGTTATCATCATGACCGCCGCTTAAAATAGTTTTATCATTTAGCACAATTGCATTTACCCAAAGAAGAAGTCCTCTATTATGCATTTCCTCAATGAATTGTGCTTGAGCTAATTCATGATCGTCGGAAGAAAAAATAACCTCCACTGCCGCCAAGTTGATTTTATGTGATATGACGCACTCAAGATGTCTCTGCCTTCGTATAATCGGCATATACATGATGCCTGTTTGGCTGTCTTCAAGCTGTTTTAAAAATTCAATTTCCGGAGGGCTTTTCAGGATAATCTGATCTTTCATGCCTTTATTTTCAAGATAGCGAATGAGGTCTTCCCAATAAAACCATCCACGATCGATATTGATCAAACATTTTTGTTTAAAATGATCAAGGACATCGCTTAATGTATTGATTTTCTGAGATGTAATTTCTTGTATACTATTGTAAAGATTATAACTTAAGACCTGATTAGTGGTCATGGTATCCAGCTTTTGATTCGTTCCCAGCAGACACGATTCCTGGCCAATGTGAAAAACAAAGAAATCCCCATCTATTGTTTTTGCAACGTCAAGCTCCAGAATATCTGCTCCGTGCTTTAGTGCATTTTCAAAGGCAGGAATCGTATTTTGTATGATATTACCTCCAAAAGTTCCTCTGTGTGCTGCCAGCAACACGCCATTTTTTCTCGCTCTCTTTACTGGATTGTCAACGAAAGTCATCGCACCGTTTTTCTTGAATAACTTAATTGGGTTTATAAATTTTCTTTGGCAACCTGAGCGTCAGCTTCCCTGGACATAAGGTATATTATACCGCCTAAGACTGGGAAGCTGTACATCCACCAGCTGTTAACAAAACTGTAATTAACCAGCGAAACTGCCGTAGCTGCAGATAGTGAGCCCAAACAACCAGCCCTGAATGCTCTGTGTTTTATCTTGCCAATCCTGTCGATAATCCAAAAATTTACGATTAGATAAAACATGACGCCAATTATCCCTAGCGACGCCCATATATCGAAAATAATGTTGTGTGGCTGAACCGGGATGCGGAAGAAGTTTGCGATTTCCTCATCATCTAAGGTAGACCAGAGTTGAGAGCATCTCATGCCTGTTACCCTAGTAAGGTGGTGCTGAAAAACTAATTGTCCCGTCAAGGGAGATATAAAGCAAGCGCGCTGCCCTCTTGGATTTGGCACCGCACTCGAAAGAATAGCTTTAACAAACTGCATATTAGAGTATTCGTACAAAGAGACCTTGCCTCTGGCTAGTCTTAACCAATCTTTGCTGTACTTTTCTGCTGGATGTAGCCTTGATTGTCTCGCAGAACCAATGCCAGTTCCCAGAAAAGGATGCCGCGATATCATCTCTGCATGTGAGCCTAAAATTATGATCCTGTGAAACCAGCTTGTACTGCTTCTAAGTAGTGGAAAGCTTTCATACAGCTTTCTTGGATCCACCACTGAGTTATAAAAAATTGGTAGTATACTTAGCACCAAAAGTCCCGTTTTAAACAGCTTGGACGTAAAGCTGAAACGCAGATAGCTCATGGCAAAAATAAACATAGACGCGATAAGACCTAAAACACCGCTATCGTTTTCTACGTGAGATAGACTCCAAAACGAAATCAAGCAAATGATGCCGGCAATAATGAATTTTCGTCTTATGCAACATATAACTGCAATTGGGCATGTAAGCACCGCTGCAGCAAATGACCATCTGTAATAAGTTCTGTATAAGGCGACATTGATTCCAAGAGTCTTGAGCACATCGAACTGATATATGCTCTTGATAATGCGGAATTTTAGCATAGCGTCCATTGCGATAAACGCTAAAACTACTGCGAATAAGCATATAAAGATCGTCGTGTCCCGCCGCAAAGAATCGCCGTATTCGTTTCGCGTGCCAAAAAACGTTAACCACTTTATAAATGCTGCGACAACAATCACGTATGCCGCCAGTTTTACTGTTGGCCGCAGGCAGTTTGAAAAATCTTCACACCAAACAAGGCTTGCGACAGCAAAAAGCGCAAAAGCCCCTGAAACGGCAAATATAACTTTTCGCTCTTTGAACCATGCTAGCTTGTCGCTGCATTCTCGAAAAAAATGTACTGCCAGGCATATTATTGCGAAATAAAACACGGATACCGGAAGGTTTATGTAAAAGGCCGACAGACAAATGCACGCGCCCAAGAGCAACTGCATATGATTTAGGGTAAAATTTATAAGTGAGGGCATCCGGTAATATTAACCGTTTATTAATGCCCCTCATACCAATTATAGTCGCAGAAATCAATCGAGGCATCGAGATGGATATTGCAATAATTGGCGCTGGAGCCTATGGAACCGCGCTTGCCCAGGTTCTTAGTCAAAAACACAAGATCAGGCTCTATAATGATATTGCCAGCGTGGTTGATGAGATCAACGAACAGCACACTAACCGTCAGTTTCTAGGTGATATCAAGCTTGACCCAGGCATAACCGCCTCAACAGACTTTTCAACAATAGGGCTCAGCAAAGCGGTATTTATTGCTGTTCCGGCCCAAGCCGTAAGGAAAGTATGTACGCAGATTGATAGTCTAATTTCAGATAAATTGCCGCTCATCTCCTGCTCTAAAGGCATCGAGCAAGCTACCGGCCTTTTCATGAGCGAGCTGATAAGCCAAAACTTCAGTAATCCAGTGTTTGTTCTTTCTGGTCCGTCTTTCGCAGCAGAAATTTCCAGAAACATGCCTACAGCCGTCAATTTGGCTGGACAAGACCTGAAAGGTGCCTTAGCACTGGCAGAAGAATTATCAACTAAAGGCTTTAAGGTTGTTCCAACAGAAAACCTGATTGGCGTTCAGATCTGTGGAGCTTTTAAAAACGTTTTGGCAATCGTTACAGGCATAATTCGAGGGCTTAATCTTGGCGATGGGGCCGAGTCAACTGTGCTGGCCAAAGGAATACGGGAAATAGCCACGTTTATACAAAAAACAACCGGTCACAGCGACACAATCCTCAGTTTAAGCGGCATAGGCGACATAGTTATGACTTGCTTTAACTCTGTGTCCAGAAATCACACTCTGGGGTTAAAAATCGCACGCAACGAGGTAGCGCTTCCCTTAGATAACGTCGGCCTTGATCAAAATCCTTTGGCCGAAGGAGCGTTAACCATCAAGGCCTGGCCGCAAATAAGCCGTAAATACGAAAAACATTGTCAAATCGAGGCAGATATGCCGCTGTTTGCTTCGGTTTACGCCTTGTTGTACGGACGCTTGAGCCTCTCAGAACTAGTTGCGCTTGCAATTTAATAAGTGACAGACGTTAAGTTTTTATATAGAGTGCCCTAAATTTGTTATTTTCAGGGTAGGGGAAGCGAATAATGACTCAAGACATTGCAGCACGCGTTAAGCAAATCGTTATAGAAAAGCTTGCAGTTGACGCAAGTAAAGTAACAGAATCTGCCAAGTTCGAGGATGATCTCGGCGCCGACAGCCTGGATACCGCCGATATTGCTATGAAATTTGAAGAAGAGTTTTCTGTAGAAATTCCAGATGATGCTCTGGTAAAAATCAGGACTGTTGGCGACGCCGTCAATTTCGTCAAGGAACATCATAAAGGCTGACCCCGAGTGCAGGCGCGTCGAGTAGTTGTAACAGGGTTGGGTGCGGTCACACCTCTGGCGTGTGATGTTGCTTCGAGCTGGAAAAGGCTTAAGTCCGGCGTGTCCGGTATCAGGAAAATAAAGCATTTTGACACAGAAGACCTGCCGTCAAAGATTGCAGGCTTAGTCCCATCAGAAGAAAACCCCGACGGATCCAGCAACTTATTTCAGCCGACTGATTGGATTGAACCTAAAGACCTCAAAAAAATGGACCGGTTTGTTGTGTATGCGATGGCCGCAGCAACTCAGGCCGTCGAGGATGCGGGATTGCCGCCTGGTGAAGCCGCAAATGAGTATGAAAAAGAGCGTACAGGCGTACTTATTGCCGCGGGTATAGGCGGACTTTCAACCATTTATGAAACAGCAATCGATATTCATGAGAAAGGCTGTCGTAGGGTAAGTCCTTTTTTTATTCCTGCAAGCCTTATCAATATGCCGTCTGGACACGTTTCGATTAAATTCGAATTTAAAGGGCCAAACTTATCAGTAGTAACAGCTTGTACGTCTGGATCACACGCAATTGGCGAGGGGACCAGGATTATTCAGCGAAATGCCGCCGACGTTATGGTGGTTGGCGGCACAGAAGCCGCGGTATGCAAGCTTGGGGTTGCAGGGTTTTGCGCGCTAAAAGCACTGTCAACCAGATTCAACGACACGCCCTCTGAAGCATCAAGGCCTTGGGATGAAGATCGTGACGGCTTCGTTATGGGCGATGGATCTGGGGTGCTGGTGCTTGAAGAGCTTGAGCATGCCAAGAAACGCGGAGCAAAAATATATGCCGAAATTGCTGGATATGGGGTGTCAAGCGACGCATATCATATTACCGCACCTGCAGAAAACGGCGACGGAGCCTACAGATCCATGCTGGCCGCCATTAAAGACGCTGAGATAGATGCCAAAGATTTGGACTATATAAACGCGCATGGAACTTCGACTCCGGCTGGCGATATTGCTGAGCTACAGGCGGTTATGAAGGTACTGGGAAATGAGTCAAAGTCAGTCTGTATGTCATCAACCAAGTCGTCAACCGGGCATTTATTGGGCGCTGCCGGTGCGGTAGAGGCAATCTTTTCCATCATGAGCATACAAGACAGTATCGTTCCCCCAACGCTTAACCTGCATCGCCCGCCAGCCGACCTTGGTATCGATTTGGTTCCGCTTGTTGCGAAGGAAAAGCATGTTGATATAGCTCTCTCTAACTCATTTGGTTTTGGGGGAACAAATTCAAGCCTTGTCTTTAAGAAATTTAAATAAGCAGCTTACCGTATTTTTGCTGTTCCTGCTTTCGCTGTATCTTGCCAGATCTTTGTTTCCTGCAAGAAAGCATCAGGAAACGAGTTTGCTGATTTACAAGCCAGTCCGCCTTGCAGCCGTTGCTAAGACCTTGTACGAAAGCCGTATAGCGCCTGACCCTTTATTCGCCAGACTGGCGGTTGTCGTTATTTGGGTACTTAAAGGCAGAGATCTTCCGCCGGGCAAGTACGATATAGCGCAAAGTACTAGTCTACTTAATTTCATAAGGTCTTTGGTTAAACAATCTCCACAAATGTTGCAACTTGTATTCCCGACCGGGTTTACCAATGCTCAAGTGATAAAAAGGCTTGCTGATACTCCTACTATGACTGGATATATTACGCGTATACCTATGGAAGGCATGTTGTTTCCATCCAACTACCACTATATTCCTGGGGACAGCAGGCAGTCGATGATCGACAGAATGCAATACTTAAGGGAAAAATCATTAAGCAAATTTCTAGTGCAAAAAAAGTTCAACGTTAGGCAGGTTCTAACATTAGCCTCGATAGTCGAAAAAGAAACAGCGCACGATGAAGAACGACGCATCGTTGCCAGCATATATCTAAATAGGTTAAAAAATAATATGAGAATACAAGCATGCCCAACCGTAATATATTCAGTAAACTACGGGCAAAAGAGACGACGTAATTCAAAAATAACCAAACTACAGCTCTTCAATGAAAGCGCATATAATACATACCGACTTAAAGGATTGCCTCCGGCGCCTATCTGCAATCCATCAAAATCAAGCCTTACGGCCGCTATCTATCCAGCGGAAACCGATTTTCTCTTTTTTGCTTCTGAAGGTGGCCAACCGTCCGGTCAACACAAATTTTCAAAAAGCTTTCAAGGGCACATTCAAAACCAAAAATTGTTAAGTAAATAGCAATAATTTCAGGATACCGTCTCTTTTAGGTATCGTGGCAGTTACCAATGAAAACTCTAAATGAAGCAGATCGCATAGGACTGGCAGGCAAAAAAATACTGCTTCGCGTTGACTTTAATATACCAATCGAAAACGGCATAATTCAGGACGACACTAAGATCAAAGACTCAATCCCAACGATTCGGTATCTTAAGGACAGAAAGGCTTCAGTTATTTTATGCTCTCATATAGTTTCATCTGAAGGGCCAGCCTCTCTTAAACCAGTGGCTGACCACCTTTCTGATTTAATGAAACTTTCGGTAAAGTTTTGCCCATCATGCGCAGGACCAGAGGCCACAAACATTGTGTCAAAAATGCATCCTGGTGATGTGCTTTTACTGGAAAACATAAGAAGCGTCCCATCTGAAGAAGAAAACACAGACCAATTTGCAAAGAAAATGGCCTCAATGGCCGATGTATATGTAAACGATGCATTTTCTGTTTCTCACCGTAAGCATACGTCAATCGTAGGTATACCAAGGTATCTACCCGCCTATGCCGGTTTGTTTTTGCAAGAGACTTTACTAGAGCTCAACAGGCATATTAAAAATCCAACTAGACCCCTAATGGCCATAGTTGGTGGCAAAAAAGTTTCATCTAAGCTGAAGCTTTTGCAAAGCTTAGCCATGGAGGTTGATACCCTCTGCGTTGCGGGGGCCATGGTAAATACCTTTCTGGTAGCGCAGGGAGTTTCCATAGGCCAGTCATTGTTTGAACCTGATCTGTTGGATACCGCCAAATGCGTGACGGAAACAGCCAAACACAATGCTTGCAAGTTAATACTGCCTTCTGATGTAGTGCTGGACGATGGCCGGACAGTATCAGTTAATAATATAGGCGACGGAAACATGATTATGGACATCGGCGAGCATTCTGTCGCAGAAATCCTGAACTGCGCTAAGCAACATAAAACCGTTTGGTGGAATGGTCCTCTTGGCAAGTTTGAGGTTGCTTCATTTGACGTCGGCACCAAGTGTTTAGCTAAAGGGCTGGCAGATGCAGCCAAGAACCTCGGCGTGCGTGTTATCGCTGGCGGAGGCGATACTGTTCACGCCTTAAAAAAGGCGGGCGTTGATTCAAAGGATTACACTTATGTGTCGACTGCCGGCGGCGCCTTTCTTGAATTTATCCAGGATTTAACTCTGCCGGGAATAGAAGCTCTTGAGTCGGCTCAACCCCAAAGCGCAACAAAAATCGCCTGGGCATAGATGGTTTTTAGTGCGCTTTATCGATTGTCGAAATTTCAAATATGCTGAATTTAGCATAATAACCAAAGCATAAGCATTTTCATCTCTATTAATAAGGCCCTGTCACCGCTATAGGGGCGCGACTTTCCTGGCGGAAACCATTGCGCAGTATTCTGGTATGTCAACCAGGCCTGTT
>JAISFO010000030.1 GCA_031263535.1 Holosporales bacterium | reverse complement strand
CCTGATGTGAAATCAATCTGCCAAGCAGTCGTAGATCGCTGCAACAAACCTAGAACGTTTTCTCATCAGGAGATACTCGATCTTCCTTCGATCGCTAAGGTCGAATGCGCAACGGATGCCTACAGTCAAGCGATTGTAGATTTTAATAATGATGAATCAGTGCAGGAGGCTGTAGGGAAGCTAGGTTGTCCGCCTGATTTGAAATCAATCTTTCAAGCAGTTGTAGACCTCTACAATAAACCTAGAACGTTCTCTCATCAGGAAATATTTGGTCTTCCCTTGGTCACTAAAGTCGAGTGCGCGACAGATGTCCAAAATTGGACTAGATCAGAGTTGACGGCTGTACCTTTACTTATAAACGAGAGGCCGGAGACTATGTTCGTTTCAGACACCCAGTTGCTTACATTAGATTTATCTCCAGGCAATTATGGTTTGAAATCTGGGGATGAACTGTCAAAGCTTAATCTTTTATCTCTATTTCAAGCAGTGGAAGTTAGGTTAAGCGTTGGACAACTGGTTCGGATGGCAAGCTAGCCGCTATGGCTGGAGGTATAACTAGTTTGACCATCAGTGGCGGGCATAAATACCTTCTTGACCTTAGAGGATGTGTGGGATTGAGGTATCTGAAGTTAAGCGACCTAAATGGTGTAAACGGCATAAACATTAGTGGGTTAGCTATGTTGAGTATGCTAGAGTTTGAAGGATGCGCAGATCTTGCTGCGCTTAATGCCTCTGGTTGTATGGAACTGTCGGAAATACGAGGTTGTTCAGAGTTGACAGGACTGATCACGTTAGATGTAGGAGACTCTAAGTTTTCAGACTTGGATTTGGGTAATTCAGTGAAGTTGCAGTTTCTGGCAATACCAGGCAACATGATAAATCTTCGTCTACCTAGGCTTACAGACATCTCCATCACCTGCAAAGGAAAACACCCCGTCAACATCACCATCCCATGCACTGAAATGATGTTCTCGAAATAGAGGGAGGTAATAAAAAATGCTCTTAAATAGAAAAGTTGGGTTTTAATTAACTCTCAATTTTAATTGATTCGGTCGCGGTGCGAATAGAACACGAAGGCTCATTTACCATTTAGTTTTATTTAACTGCAGCTTTGGATGACTTACGAGGCAGTGCCATATAATGCCATGAAATGCCTCTGTATAGGGTGTTACCATGCCGGAGTCTGTATTAGGAGTTAACACTACGCAATCTCCCTTAATTTTGGTATAGCCGCCGTCTCGACCGACTATCCCAAATACTTTGGCCCCTGTTTCTTTGGCTAAATCAATTGCCCGGACTAAATTAACACTTACATTCTTTTCTAGCGATCCTCCGCCCACTGAAAATATTAATAAAGCGTCTTTAGTGGATAATTTGCTGACTTTAAGCCATTCGCAGAAAACACTATCCCAACCTTCATCGTTTGTCCTTGCACTAAGCTCAGCAATATTATCCGTGGCAGCATAGGCCTCGATACCACACAATTTCCTAAAGTCACATACGGCATGCGATGCACTGGCTGCGCTTCCACCAACCCCAAGAACAAACAGCCTCCCGCTACATTCTCGCAGGCTCAGTAATTCATCGACTAGGGCCTCTATAGCAGATACATCAACCTGATCAATTACCTGAATAAGTCCTTGCAAAAAAATCTTAGAGATAGGAGGATTTTTACTGCAGCAACCACTCATTTTCTTTCAAATACTGGTAGCCGATTCTTGGGAAGAGGAATCTATCTTTGCTTTTATACGGAGCACCCATAATTTTCCAAAACTCATCTTCCCGTTTAAAGTGGTCATAGTCCTCCTCCCATTCGTCACTGGCTCTCTTTTCAACCTCTAACGTTAAGTCCAGTATTTCCTGGGGGGTGTTGCCGATAACTTTAACCCCAAGCGTTTCGTAAATATAATCTCGGCCATAATCTTCAAATGCTAAACCACTATATATATCAAATTTGTCATTTTTTATAAAAATAGATACTATTTCAGATAAATTTAGCAGCCTATTTTCCTTAATTGAATAATATTTTTTTATTATACATGAATTATTCAATAGATGAGAATAAAATTTATATGCGTTTACACTGTACACTGTAAAAACTGGACAATTTACTATCCCCATTTTTCTTCTAAACGCATAAGGAATGTAATTAATCCCAGAGTCATCCCCTATATAAAACTTAGTTCTTGCAAAAATATAAAAATCTAGAAAATCGCTTTTGAATTTTGAATTGGGATAATCTATTACGTTTTCTTTTTCAATTCCCAAGGGTTCTAATGCAAGTTTACCCATCCTAAAGCAAAAATACTTTTCCGATGTTTTTATTATAGCTTCATAAAAGTCTTTTATTGAAGAATCTCTACAATTATTGGCTAAAGCAGTAGTAACTTCAAGAACTTTAATATACTTTGTATAAAAAGCTTTATCCCTATTAGAAAACGTAGCAATAGGCATATCATTTTTGTACTGAAAAAACTTTTCTAAATATTTCTCACCCTCACGAACTTCTTTAGAACGGAAATGAAATATTGGAGGATATTTTACACTGCAAAACGGATCTGGGAGGGCAATATCTCGCCTAATAATCCACCCTTCCCCAAATACTTTCTCGAAATCCGTAAGATAACATATAAATTTATGGGCGAACCTGTATGTAAACCAATAAAATCGCAGAGAAAAACATACTCTTTTTTCTAGTTTTACAACAAATTTGTTGATTATAATTAGCGCGTTAACTCCACTACCAAAAACAATAACTACATCTAATGGCAAAACATTTTTTTTAGGTAGATAATCCCAACTCTTCTCCTCAAAATAACGATAAAAGCTATAAATAATAGATGGAGATTCTTGAGGAAATTCTATAAATCTAACTCTAATTAACGGTCTGATAAGCCTTAAAAAACACATAAGCGGCATCATGCAGGCAATTACACAACCTTTTTTGATTTTGGTTAAAAAACGCATTGCTTCAGTCTAAAAAACAAACAGAGCTACTCTTTCTCAGTAGCAACTGTATCAGAATTGTTAGTCTGCACGACAGCCGCCTTCGCGTTTTCATCTCTATCAATAAGCTCGATTACCGCCATAGGAGTACGATCCCCCTTGCGAAAGCCATTGTGCAGTATTCTAGTATATCCGCCAGGTCTGCTGTTATACCGTTCGGACAAAGGACCCATAATCTTGGTAACTAAATCATCGGCTCCAAACAAAGAAATTACCTGACGACGCTTTTGTAGGCCGCCCATTTTCCCAAGAGTAATAGTTTTTTCAACAAAAGGCCGCAGCTCCTTAGCCTTAGGTAAAGTAGTAGCAATCTGCTCGTATTTGATCAAAGATTTAGCCAAATTAACTAGCAACGCTCTGTTATGAGCAACTTTGCGATTAAACTTTCTGCCACTTATGCCATGTCGCATAACAAATACTCTTACAACCTAATAACCACTATTCGACTTCTTGACCGCTTCCTCAATATTTTCAGGAGGCCAGCCAGGCACTTCCATACCAAGATGCAGACCCATTTGTGAGAGGGTATCTTTTATTTCATTTAACGATTTGCGGCCAAAATTAGGTGTTTTCAACATCTCACCTTCTGTCTTATGCACCAAATCGCCGATATACACAACGTTATCGCTTTTAAGGCAATTCATAGACCGAACAGAAAGCTCTAATTCGTCAATCAAACGCAGCAAATTCGGATTAAGCCGATCCTCAGCGGACTTTTCCTCTCGGTCATCGATCATAGGATCGTTAAAGTTAACAAACCGCTTCAACTGATCTTGAAGAATCCTTGCCGCCACCGCAACCGCATCAATTGGCTTGATCGAGCCATTAGTTTCAACCTTCATAATCAGCCGATCATAGTCAGTTACCTGTCCAACACGAGCATTTTCCACCTTGTAAACAACTCTTTTAACAGGACTGTACAAAGCATCGATGGCTATATGGCCAATAGGCATATCTTCTGACTTGTTCTCATTAGCCGGCACATACCCCCTGCCCGATGCTACTGTTGCTTCCATAGAAAACTGCCCACCTTCGCCAACGGTGCATATATGATGATCTGGGTCCAGGATTTTTATGCCATACCCAGCCTCAAACATTCCGGCCGTTACCTTACATGGACCTTTTACCGATAACTTAATTTTTTTCTCTGACGTTCCGTCCATAGTTATGGCCATAGACTTTACGTTCAAAACAATATCTGTAACGTCCTCAATGACCCCTGGAATTGTGGAAAATTCGTGCAAAACGCCGTCTATTTTGATTGAGGTCACGGCAGCGCCAGATAAAGACGACAATAGCACGCGCCTGAGCGCATTGCCCAAAGTTAACCCAAAGCCTCTTTCCATGGGTTCTGCCACAACAGACCCAACCCTATCGCTTTGCCCCTCTACCTCTGAGGTTTGCATTTTATAGGGACGAATAAGGCTCTCCCAATGCTTGTTAATCATAAAACATATTCTCCAAAAAGAATGCTAGACTCGCCTACGCTTCGGTGGACGACAACCATTATGAGGTATAGGGGTCACATCTTTTATCGAGTTGATCGCAAACCCTACCGCCTGCAAAGCCCTCAAGGCCGACTCTCGCCCAGACCCAGGACCACAAATTTCCACATCAAGCGTTTTTATACCGAACTCCTTAGCCAAATTGCCAACTTTCTCTGCCGCCAACTGGGCCGCATAAGGTGTCGACTTACGGGCGCCTTTAAACCCAGCATTGCCGGCCGACGACCACGCGACCGTATCGCCACGCATATCCGTAATCGTTATCATCGTATTATTAAAAGAGGCATGCACATGAGCAACCGCAGCAACGATGCTTCTTTTATCTTTTTTTCTAGCGCTCTGCCCGGCTTTATAAGCCATATAAAAATTCTCTTATAAAACAATCTATCTAGTAACTTTCTTCTTGCCCGCAATGGCAATTGCACGCCCTTTCCTGGTACGAGCATTGGTATGCGTCCTCTGTCCACGTACCGGCAGTTTTTTTCTGTGGCGCAATCCTCTGTAGCACCCAAGATCCAACAGCCTTTTGATGTTCATAGAGACTTCGCGCCTCAGGTCTCCTTCAACATGGAATTCTGAATCAATTACCCCACGTATCCTAGAAATTTGATCTTCATTAAGCTGAAAAACCCGCACCTCAGGGGCAATACTTAACTTCTGGCAAATATACTTAGCCCTGGTAAAGCCGATCCCATAGAGGTAAGCCAAGGCTATCTCAACGCGTTTTTTGCTTGGTAAATCGACGCCTGATATACGAGCCACGGTTAGCTTCTCCCCGAACTAAATCCCAATGCCCCGTCAATAACAGAGCTAATCTTTTTGTAAACCGACTCTGCAGAACCAGAGCCCTCAACCACGGACAGTATGCCCTCTGACTTATAAAAGTCAAGCAAATCCGACACGTTTGTTTGGTACTCATCAATTCTGGTTTGTACAACCTCTTCGGTATCGTCTTTTCTAGTCGTTACTTCGCTTGAACTGCATTTTGGGCAAACGAACTGCGACTTAAAATTATCCTTACTATAAATAGACTGACAGCCGGCGCACATGAAGCGACTTTTTATGCGCTCTTTAATTTCGCTTGGGCTTAGGTCGATTTGAATCGCAAGAAAGCGGATTTGAGGGAAAAGCTTTAGTAAAGTACGCAACTCTTTAGCCTGGCCAACTGTTCTTGGAAAACCGTCAAGAATCACCCTGTCCTCTTTATTTTCAAGAAAATAAGCCTTAACAACATCATTAACCACATAATCAGGCACAAACTTTCCCTGATTCATATAAGAGGACGCTAGATCGCCGATACTGCTGCCTTTTGTAACCTCTGCCCTAAGCAAATCGCCAACTGAAAAGTGCTTAAATTTAAGCTTTTCTGCCAACAACGCCGACTGCGTACCTTTGCCAGCACCCGGAGCCCCAAACAGAGCAACAACTGGATACAGATTGCCGCTCATTTTATCACTCCGCGAGATTTAGCCTTCCTCAACACACCTTTGTACTGATGAGCCAGCAGGTGAGTGTAAATTTGTGAGATTGTATCTATGGTCACGCTGACAACAATCAATATATTAGTTCCACCAAAGAAAAATGGTACCGACAGCTTTGCGATAAGCAGCTCTGGCAATATACATATGAACGATAGGTATATCGCCCCGATTACAGTTAGACGCTCCAAGACAAAATATAAGTACTTTGAGGTAAATTCTCCTGGCCTGATTCCTGGGACAAACCCACCAGATTTCCTGAGATTGTCGGCTACCTCGTCAGGATTAAACACAACTGCGGTATAGAAGAAAGAGAAGAATACTAAAAGACCTACATAAACTGTGATATATACCGGATGGCCATGAGATAAATATCTGGCCAAAGTTTGCGCCCACTCGGCCCCAGACCCAGCGCCCAAGCCAACCAAAGTAGCAGGCAGTAATAAAAGCGAGCTTGCAAATATCGGCGGAATGACGCCAGAAGTATTTATTTTTAAAGGCAAATGAGACGATTCTACATTGCTTTTACCAACGGCCAAATGCCGCTGAGGATAGTGCACTGTTATCCTGCGCTGAGCTCGTTCAACAAATACGACAAGGGCAATAACAGAAACAATAACGAGTGCAAAAAACACCATAACCCCTGGCGATAAAGCGCCGCTTTTGCCAAGCTCTAACGCATTCATCAGTGCTCGCGGTAGGTTTGCAACGATGCCGGCGAAAATTATAAGGGAAGAGCCGTTTCCTATACCCCTGGACGTAATTTGTTCACCCAGCCACATTAAAAATACAGTCCCTCCCACCAAAGTTGGAACCGCTATCAAGGGAAACAAAGCCCCTATGGTGGTAACTGTTTGCGCGCCGGAAGACATGCTCATAAGCCCAATTGACAGGCCATAGGCCTGAACGCTGGCGATGCCAACCGTCAAATAACGCGTATATTGATTAAGCTTGCGGCGGCCAACTTCGCCTTCCTTTTTCATAGCCTCGAGGGTTGGGGAGATAACTGTGAAAAGCTGTATAATAATGCTGGCGGATATGTAAGGCACAATGTTTAAGGCGAAAACAGTCATACGCCCTAAGGCGCCGCCAGAAAACATGTCGAACATGCCAAGGATGCCGCCCATGTTCCTGCGACCAATCTCGGATATAATCTCGGGGTTTACCCCAGGCAATGGCACATAGGTTCCAACGCGGTAAACCAAAAGCGCCAAAATCGTAAACAGCAACCTCTTTTTAAGATCGGTAGCCTGAGCAAAAGAAGCCCAATTCAGCCCCTGCCCGAAAGAATCATTCTCAAATGCCATTTAAAACAGGCCCCTTAATAATCTTACCGCCCGCTCGCTCAATCGCCGATAAGGCCGAAGCAGAAAAATGATCCGCGGATACTTGCGCCGGACTGCTCAGTTCGCCTTTACCCAAAACCCTTAAGCAAACGCTTCTGGTTTTTATTACATTCAACTTCTGAAGCAACGATAAATCAATCACATCAGACTGCTTAATTTTCCCCGAATCAATCAGCGATTGAATATAGCCAATATTAATACACGCAACCTTGTCTTTGGACAGCAAAGGAGTAAATCCGCGCTTTGGCAGCCTTCTGTAAAGAGGCGTCTGCCCTCCTTCAAAAAACCGTACCTTTCCGCGTCCTGCCCTTGCTTTGCCGCCTTTATGGCCATAACCACAGGTTTTGCCAAGACCGGATCCTATACCTCTACCTCTGCGTTTACGTGCAGACCTATTGGCCGGAAGCAATTTATTTAGGGAAAACTTTTCTTCGGTCATATAACCTCTACCGTTACCAAGTGTTTCACTCGGCACAAAAGCCCCCTGATTTCTGGGCTGTCCAATAAAATCCTACTTCTGCCAATTCTACCTAAACCTAAGGCTTTTAAGGATAAAGCTTGATTTTCTTTTCTGCCTATAAAGCTTTTAACCTGCGTAACCTTTACACGAGCACCAGATTGATCTTTACCAACCGACTTGACTTCAGATGATACCGAAGCAGCGACAGCCTTCTTAGGCTTAGCGATTGGTGCAGCAACATCTGCCTTAGCCGCAGCGTTTGCCTTAGCCTCTTTGGCCTTTGCCGCAGGTTTCTTGACCGCTGTTTTTCTATCAGTAGATTTCTTATCTACCATCTTAAACCTTAAGCCCTTCTTGAGGTTAATTCCCCAACCTTTTTACCCCGTTTGGCCGCTATATTACGCGGGGAAACGATTCCCTTCAAAGCCTTAAAGGTAGCGCGTACCATATTATGCGGATTCGCCGTGCCCACACATTTGCTAACCACATCCTGCACCCCCAAAGCCTCAAAAATCGCACGCATAGCACCGCCAGCGATTATGCCAGTACCTGCTGGCGCTGAGCGCATTACAACCAGCCCTGCCCCATAGCCGGACTTTATGTCATGATGCAAAGTACGAGACTCTCTCAGTGGCACATGAATCATACCCTTTTTTGCCTGATCCGAGGCCTTTTTTACGGCGTCTGAAACTTCACGCGCCTTGCCAGTACCAAATCCTACACGCCCGCGGCTGTCGCCAACCACAACCAAAGCCGCAAAAGAGAATTTTTTTCCTCCCTTCACAACCTTGGCAACGCGGTTGATCGCGACCAGCTTCTCTACCAGAGCTTCGCTTTGTGAATCTGTTTCTGCGGCCACTTGTCGTGCCATATAAAAAATCCCCTAAAACACCAATCCGCCTTCACGCGCCGCGTCAGCAAAAGCCTTAACGCGACCGTGATAAGCATAACCACCGCGATCAAATACTACATCGCGTATACCTTGCCCTACAGCCCTCTGCGCAATCAGCTTGCCTACAGAGGAAGCGGCCTCAACATTGCTGGTTTTGCTTGCTTTATTAAGTTTCGAAAACTCCTCACAAAGCGTAGAAGCCGAGCACAAGGTTACCCCTTTTTCATCATCTATTATTTGCGCATAGACATGCCTTTGAGACCTAAAAACAGACAGCCTGTTACGCCCGTAAGCAAGTTTCTTCACTTTATAGCGAACCCGACGTTCTCTGCGTTTAAATTCTTCGTCAAAGCGTGACATGACTATTTCTTCTTCCCTTCTTTCCTGATGACGAACTGCCCTTCTCTTAGAACACCCTTACCCTTGTAAGGCTCTGGCTTCCTTAGGTTTTGCAGCTCTCTAACCACCTGCCCAACCATCTTTTTATCAGGACCGTTAATCGAGATTGTTGTAGGTTTCTCGCACTTCACCGAAATACCATTTGGAACGGCAAAATTTATATCATGGCTGTACCCCAATTGCAACACTAGGTTGTTACCCTGCATTGATGCTCTATAGCCAACCCCTACCAACTCAACCTTTTTGCAGAAAGGCGTAACAAGCCCAGAGACACCATTATTTATAATAGCCCGAGCGGTTCCCCACATCTGCCGATCTCGCTTATCCTTGCTTATCCCAGTGATGGATATTTTTGAATCTTCCAGCGACACTTTAACGCCATCGGGAATAGGAAATCTAAACTCACCTTTAGCGGCCTGAGCGATAAGAACCCCGCCCTCTATCGAAGCTTTAACTCCGGCGGGCACAGCTATCGGATGTTTACCTACACGTGACATGTCCGCACTTTTCCCTTTTAAAATACCTTACAAATGACTTCGCCGCCGAGCTTTCTTTCGCGCGCCTCAGCATCAGAAAACACCCCAGACGACGTAGAAACTATCGAAATGCCAAGGCCGTTACTGACCTGCGGAATAGACTTTACGTTCGCATAAATCCTGCATCCTGGCTTCGACACCTTAGATATGCTGGATATCACCGGTTTTCCATCGTGATATTTCAGGTCTATAGAAATGCTTGGGAACCGGTCTTTTATTTCCTTAGAGTATCCGCCTATATACCCCTCCCTAAGCAAAGCCTCTAATATGCTGACCTTAAGTTTAGAAGCCGGAACTGACACAGTCTTATAGCCACGCATGCCGGCGTTCCTCATCCTGGCAAACATATCGGATATTGGATCAGTCATGCACATATCAACACCCCGCCCCTCACCAACTTGCCTTGCGCATACCGGGAATTATCCCTTGTGCCGCCATTTCTCTTATCATGATCCTGGAAATCCTAAATTTACGGTAATACCCCCTTGCCCGCCCTGTAATCTCGCAACGGTTTCTTATTCTGGTTGCAGAGCCGTTTCTGGGCAAAGCCGCCAACTTCATCTGAGCCGCAAAACGAACTGCCGGCTCCTCTTTTCGGTTGTATATAACGGACTTCAGCGCGCCCCGCTTATTTTTTGCACGGCGAACCAAGCTTCTGATATGCAAGCACCTTTCCATAGAACTTTTCTTTGCCATACCCTAAGCCCTCGCGAAAGGAAAATTAAACATTTTTAACAAGAAAACACACTCCTCGTCTTTATTGGCCGTAGTTACTAAAGTCACATCCAGTCCGCGTATAGTATCAGCTTCACGCGTAGCAACCTCAGGGAAAATTATCTGTTCTTTTATACCAAAAGAGTAATTTCCTTTACCGTCACAAGAGCGAGTGGGCAACCCCCTGAAATCCCTAACCCGCGGCAAAGCAATGTTAATAAGTCTATCTAAAAACTCATACATACGACTTCCGCGTAACGTTACCTTAGCCCCAACCTTGTTACCAGCCCTTAATTTAAACCCCGCGATTGATTTACGCGCCGCCGTAACAATTGCTTTCTGCCCAGATATCCAGCTAAGCTCTTCAGAGGCTTGCTTAATATGTTTACTGTCTGTTAAAGCTTCCCCTACCCCCATGTTCAGGATTATTTTTTCAAGCCTAGGAACCTCGAATTTGTTCTTGTAACCAAACTCTGTCTGAAGCTTTGGCACTATCACGTCGCTGTATTCTTTATAAAGCCTACTCATTTAAGTCAAACTTCCTATTTTAAATCCAAAACCGTTCCAGAACGCTTTGCAAAGCGCACTTTGCGGCCATCGACCACCTTAAACCCGACTCTCGTCGGTTTGTCTGACGAAGGATCAACAATCATCAGATTAGAAATATCCACCGGCCTGTCCTTCTTAACCAACCCACCAGCATCATTTTGAGACGGTTTAACATGGCGAGTCGCCACATTAACCCCTTTAACAAGGGCCTTATGCGTTTTGGTGAAAATGCGCTCAATCTCGCCCTTCACGCCCTTGTCCTTACCGGTAATAACAACAACCTTATCACCTTTCTTTAGACGCTGCGCACACATCACAACACCTCCGGAGCCAGCGATATAATCTTTGTCATCTTGGCTCTACGCAGCTCTCTGGTTACTGGGCCAAAGATACGCGTACCTATTGGCTCATCCTGCTTGTTCAGCAGCACCGCCGCATTGCGGTCAAAGCGAATTATTGATCCATCATCTCGCCTGACCGGAAAAGCCGTCCTTACAATAATTGCGCGCACTACATCGCCGCTTTTGACCTTTCCTCTTGGAATAGCATCCTTAACAGACGCGATAATTATATCCCCTACGCTGGCGGTTCTGCGATGAGTCCCTCCCAAAACCTTGATACACATAATCTCTTTGGCTCCGGAATTGTCAGCTACCTCAAGCCTGGTTTGCATCTGAATCATTGCCCGCCTCCGCTTTCGCCAAGGACGACCCAGCTTTTGCGTTTAGAAATCGGACGAGATTCCTGAATGCTTACGACCTCACCGATTTTACAGGCATTGGCCGCGTCATGCGCAAGATATTTCTTGGAAATACGCACATATTTCATATAGCGCGGATGCTTGACCTGCCTGGTAACATTGACTGTTACCGTCTTTTCGCACACATTGCTAACAACAATTCCTGAAAGAATCCGCTTAGGCATTGTGTTCCTTCATCTTAGCATTTGTCGTTAGCTCAACCGCGATCGATCGACGCAGCTCGCGAAAGCGGTGCGAAGCAACCGACTCGCCCATGGCTCTACGAAAACGCATTTTTGCGATTTCTTTCTTGGCCCCGAACGCGTCAAGTTTCTCAGGTGCTTGCTTTTGATCTTTTTTCTTCGCCATAAACTAAAGAACCCTTTCAATAAATTTTGTAGAGATTGGCAACTTGGCCGCCGCTAATCCCAAAGCCTCACGAGCCACCATTTCGCTTACTCCATCCAGCTCAAACATAACTGTACCAGGATATACACGACAAGCCCAATATTCAGGCGCTCCTTTCCCGCTGCCCATACGAACTTCGGCCGGCCGTTTAGATACAGGCACGTCTGGAAATATCCTGATCCAGACCTTACCAACCCTTTTCATATGGCGGGTTATGGCACGCCTGGCCGCTTCTATTTGCGCGGCAGTTACCCTCATAGGCTCTAAAGCCTTAAGGCCATATGCGCCGAAGCTTAACGACGCACCACGAGACACAACACCATGGATACGGCCCTTAAACTGCTTACGAAACTTGGTTTTTTTAGGAGAAAACATAAGCCTCAGCCCTTATCTTCAGGATTTTAACTTTCCGGGCAAGAATACAGCGTCCGCATCGTATTTCTCTCCCTTATATATCCACACCTTCACACCTATGCAGCCATAAGTTGTAAAAGCATCCCTAAACCCATAATCAATATCAGCACGCAGAGTATGCAATGGCACTTGCCCTTCACGATACCATTCCATCCTGGCAATCTCAGCGCCGCCTAAGCGTCCAGAGCAGTTAACCCTTATCCCCTGCGCGCCAAATCGCAAAGCGCTCTGCATAGCTCGCTTTATAGCTCGCCTGAACCCAATCCTTTTTTCTATCTGAGAAGCAATATTTTCGGCAACCAGCTCGGCGTCAATTTCTGGCTTGCGTATTTCAACTATATTAAGAACTACATCCCCGCCAACAAATCCCGAAATCTCCTTCTTAAGCGCTTCGATATCCGAGCCTTTTTTACCTATCACAACCCCTGGCCTAGCAGTATGTATGGACACGACTACCCGCGTTGCCATACGCTCTATAGAAACCTTGGATACCGCGCCTTGCGTAAGCTTTTTCTTTATAAAAGCCCGTACTTTGTGGTCTTCGTGCAGGCGATCGGCAAAGTCTCTTTTCGAAAACCAACAAGAATTCCAATTCCTGATGATACCGAGGCGCAGCGAATGTGGATTTATCTTTTGCCCCATACCCTCAGTCCTCAACCTCGCTAACCACCACTGTTAAATTGCTAGACCGTTTTAAAATCGGCCGAGCTTTACCAAACGAACCCGGTTTCCACCTGCGCAGCGTACTTGACTTGCCCACATAAGCTTCTAATACGATAAGCGAATCGGCGTCTAAACCGTGATTATTCTCGGCGTTAGCAATCGCCGATTTAAGCGTCTTACAGACGTCCTCAGATGAACGCTTCTCACAGAAAGCCAAAGAAGTCAACGCTTTGGCGACGGTTTTGCCTCTAATCATCGAAGCAACCAGGTTGACTTTTCGTGGAGAGCTTTTCACAAACCTGTTGCGTGCGGTAACTTGAGTAGATTTATGTGCCAAATGCAATCTTTTAGACATTTTTTATGCTTTCTTCGCTTTCTTATCGCCCGCGTGACCGTAAAAAGTACGCGTAGGGGCAAACTCGCCCAATTTGTGCCCTATCATATCCTCGGTCACATAAACGGGAATAAACTTCTTTCCATTATGTACGGCAAAGTTCACCCCAACAAAATCCGGTATAATCGTAGACCGCCTGGACCAAGTCTTAATTACATCCTTACGTCCTGACTCCATGACTTTTTGGGCCTTTTTTACCAGATATCCATCGACAAACGGTCCTTTCCAGACAGAACGAGCCATCTTTATATCCTACTTCTTCCTACCTGACAATATAAAACGATCCGACGGTTTAGCCTTACGGCGGGTCTTGTACCCCTTAGTCGGAATTCCCCAAGGAGTGACTGGATGACGCCCGCCTTTAGTTTTACCCTCGCCTCCACCATGAGGGTGGTCGATCGGGTTCATCGCGACGCCTCTTACGCTCGGCCTTACACCAAGCCATCTGCTGCGGCCAGCTTTCCCAAGACTTATGTTTTTCTGATCAGGGTTAGAGACCGACCCTATTGTAGCTCGGCAATTTCCAGGAATCATCCGCATTTCGCCTGAAGACAGCCTTAATATTACTTTATCAGAGTCGCGGCCGACTATTTGAGCGCTGGTCCCGGCGGATCTGGCCATTTGCCCGCCTTTACCGACTTTAAGCTCTATATTATGGACAAAAGTACCGACTGGTATGCTCCTTAAAAACAGGCAGTTTCCAACCTTTACGTCGGCCTCTTCACCTGATTCAACACTGTCGCCTGGATTAAGGCCCTGAGGGGCTATGATGTAGGAAAACTCACCGTCAGAATATTTTATAAGCGCTATAAACGAAGTCCTGTTTGGATCGTACTCAATCCGCTCAACGACAGCCGAAATCCCCGCCTTATTCCTTACAAAATCAATAAATCGGTAAAGCTTTTTATGACCAGCCCCTCTGTGCCTGACTGTTATACGGCCGCGCGCATTGCGCCCGCCAGAGCTTTTTTTGCCGGTTGTCAGGGCTTTAAGCGGCCCACCGCGCCAAAGGCTGCTTCTGTCCACTAAAACAACGCCTCTGGAGGCGGAAGTCACTGGATTTAAACTTCTTAAAGCCATAATTAAAACCCGCCTTCAAAGTTAATCGTACCGTCTTTCAGGTGAACAAACGCCCTTTTACTATCTGATCTTTTTCCTTGCCTGCCCCTGAAGGTCCGCGATTTGCCTTTACGGTTAAGCAGCCTTACGCTGTCAACTTTAACGTTGAAAATCGACTCCACAGCCGATTTCACATCCTGCTTAGTAGCGCAGTAGTTGACCACAAAGGTATAAGAACCGCCAGAAGTGTTCAGCATGGATTTCTCGGTAACAACCGGTTTTATCAGGCAATCATACTGGTTTAGCATTTTCACCCCCAAGACGCTTTTGCAGACCTAGCAAAGCATCTTTAGTTAACACCAACTTATCCTTGCTGATAATGTCGTACACATTCAAACCCTTAACTGGCGTCAAACCCGTTTCAGGCAGATTCATAATCGAATTGGAAAAATTATTTATCGAGCTATCATCGCTACACACAAACAAAGCGGAAGTTATTCCAAGCCTGGCCAAATTTTGCTTTACTTCCTTGGCTTTGCATGGACTGCTTTCCAAATCGCCCATTATCACTAAATTATTTTGCTGCATCCTAAGTGACAGCGCACTTTTCAACGCCAGTTGCCTGACTTTTTTATTCAGCTTAAATGCATGGGACCGCGTAACCGGACCAAACGCTACTCCACCGCCACGGCATACGTTACTGGTCCAGGAACCGCGACGCGCCCGTCCTGTCCCTTTTTGTTTGAAAGCCTTTTTAGTCGTTCCATGTACCGCAGATCTGTTTTTAACTTGATGAGTGCCAGCCTGCCGAGCAGCCAGCTGCCACCTAATGACCTCGGAAATAATATCCAGACGTGGCTCAACCGAGAAAAGGTCTGGACTTAATTCGACCTCACCTGCGCTTGCGCCTTTTAGATTAACAACCTTAAATTGCATTTTTCAAAAATCTTTCAATTTTATTCGCTTATAGTGTCCTTGGCCGCTTTGGCCGTTGCTGTGCCTTTTACCGCACTACGTAAAAAAACTATGCCATTTTTTGCGCCGGGAAAGCTTCCTTTGACAGCTATAAGCCCAAGGGAAGAATCTACGTTTTGCACCAGCAAATTCAGCGTAGTAACTTGTCTTGCGCCCATATGCCCAGCCATTTTTTTACCCTTAAACACCTTCGCAGGCTCTTGGCGTTGACCCGTGGACCCCAAGCATCTGTGCGTTATCGAAACGCCATGTGATGCCCGTAAACCGCCAAAGCCATGCCTTTTTATTCCGCCAGCAAACCCCTTGCCGATAGAGATACCGGTAACATCTATAACTTCGCCTGCCGAGATAGTATCCAGCCCAAGCTCGGTACCTACTGCGACTTTTTCTCCACTTGAGCGAAACTCTTTAACAATTCCAAAATTCTCAGCATTTTGCTTAGAAAAAAAATTTTTCATCGGCTTGGTAAGCTTGCGCTCATGAATAGGGAACGCGCCAATCACGACGGCATCATATCCATGCTTGTCAGCAGTTTTATGCGCCAGCACCACGTTCTTTTCAAGCTTCAGAAGCGTAACTGGAATGCTTCGTCCATCATCTGACAGAACCTGGCTCATACCTATTTTTTTCGCGACCAAACCAACCTGCATAACTTCTTAGTCCATTACCTTTACTTCAACATCGACTCCAGCCGCCAAGTCAAGCTTCATAAGGGCATCAACGGTCTGCGGCGGGCAATCCAAAATGTCAATCAGTCGCTTATACGTCCTTATCTCAAACTGCTCGCGCGACTTCCTGTCAATATGCGGAGAGCGCAACACTGTAAACCGCTCAATCCTGCTGGGGAACGGCACCGGCCCCTTAATAAGCGCACCAGTCCTTTTTGCAGTAGAAACAATCTCCGCAGCAGAATAGTCCAATATCCTGTTGTCATATGCCTGCAAACAGATCCGTATGCGCTGAGTATTCATTGATCTCTATTTTATAATTTTTGAGACCACGCCAGCCCCGACAGTATGACCGCCTTCACGCACAGCAAACCTGAGCCCCTCGTCCATAGCGATAGGCGCAATCAATTCAACTTCACCCGCAATATTATCGCCCGGCATAACCATTTCTACGCCGTCCGGCAATTTAACCGTACCCGTAACGTCCGTTGTTCTGAAGTAGAATTGCGGCCTGTATCCATTGAAGAACGGAGTATGACGCCCGCCTTCTTCCTTGGTCAGAATATATGCTTCGCACTTAAAGTGAGTATGCGGAGTAATAAACCCAGGTGCGGCCAAAACCTGCCCTCTTTCAACCTCTTCACGCTTAGTACCACGCAACAAGCAGCCAATGTTATCCCCGGCCTCTCCTTGATCGAGAAGCTTCTTAAACATCTCAACGCCCGTGCAGACAGATTTGGCGGTTGGCTTTATACCAACGATTTCAATTTCATCCCCAACTTTCAGGATGCCTTGTTCGATACGACCTGTGACAACTGTGCCACGCCCAGCGATGGAAAATACATCTTCTATTGGCATAAGGAAAGGACGATCCTTTGGACGCTCTGGCTGCGGGATATAGTTGTCGACGGCGTCCATAAGCTCTAATACTTTATTTTTCCCAAGCTCGTCATTTTTGCCTTCCAAGGCGCAGAGAGCGCTTCCTTTGATAATTGGAATCGAATCCCCAGGAAACTCGTACTTGGACAGAATTTCACGAATTTCAAGCTCAACCAGCTCAAGAATCTCTGGATCGTCGACCATATCTACTTTGTTAACAAAAACAACCAACGCTGGTACGCCAACTTGGCGAGCAAGCAATATATGCTCACGCGTTTGAGGCATCACGCCATCAGTTGCAGATACAACAAGAATACCGCCGTCCATCTGAGCGGCCCCGGTAATCATGTTTTTTACATAGTCCGCGTGTCCAGGACAGTCTACATGAGCATAATGCCTTTTGGCAGTTTCGTACTCAACGTGAGACGTTGAAATAGTAATACCGCGAGCCTTTTCTTCAGGCGCGTTATCAATCTGATCATACGCGGTGAAGTTTGCCCCACCCGCCTCGGACAAAACCTTAGTAATAGCCGCCGTCAGCGTAGTCTTACCGTGGTCGACGTGACCAACAGTTCCTATGTTGCAATGTGGCTTATTGCGCTCAAATTTTGCTTGTGCCATATCAAAAACTCCCTTCCTAAAATTAACAAAAACCCAAACTATCCCGCCTTATGCCCAGCGATAACCTGATCCGCAACCTGCTGAGGAACCAAGTCATAACGGGCAAACTGCATAGTATACTGAGCACGCCCCTGGCTCATAGACCTTAGGTTATTAACATATCCAAACATTTCTGCCAATGGCACAATTGCACTAAGCACTCTGGCGTTTCCTCGCTGATCCATGCCAAGCACCTGACCGCGCCTGCTGTTCAGGTCGCCGATTATATCGCCCATATATTCTTCAGGGGTAACGACTTCTACGTCCATTATTGGCTCTAACAGCCTAGCGCCTGCCTTCCCCATAGCTTCCCGGAAAGCGGCCCTTGCGGCAATTTCAAAGGCTAGTACGCTAGAGTCAACGTCATGATACGCCCCATCAATCAGCGCGCACTTCATTCCTACAACGGGAAACCCGATAAGATACCCGCTGTCGCTTGCAATCTTAAGCCCTTTATCAACGCCCGGCACGTATTCTTTTGGAACAGCGCCGCCAATAATCTTGCTTTCGAACACCAATCCTTGATCATAGCAGGTTGGTTCAAACACAATCTTGACGCGAGCAAACTGCCCCGCGCCGCCAGTTTGCTTTTTGTGAACGTAGTCAATCTCAACAGCTTTTGAAATAGTCTCACGGTAAGCAACCTGCGGAGCGCCAACATTTGCATCGACTTTAAATTCTCGACACATGCGGTCGACGATAATCTCAAGATGCAACTCGCCCATACCTTTTATTATTGTCTGGCCAGTTTCGTGATTTATGCTCACGCGAAATGATGGATCCTCGGCGGCCAGACGATTAAGCGCCTGAGACATTTTCTCTTGATCAGCCTTGGTTTTTGGCTCAACCGCCACTTCGATAACTGGGTCTGGAAATTCCATTCGCTCAAGAACAATCGGATGATCAACAGAGCAAAGAGTATCGCCTGTAGTAGTGTTTTTCAGGCCACATATGGCGACTATATCGCCCGAACGCGCCTCTTTGATATCTTCGCGGTTATTCGCATGCATAAGTAAAATACGCCCGATTCTTTCTTTGTTATCTTTGACAGAATTGAGCGCGTTTCCACCAGACGGCATAACGCCAGAATAAATCCGAACAAACGTTAGCGTGCCTACAAACGGATCGTTCATAATCTTAAACGCCAATGCCGAAAGCGGCTGACTGTCTGCCGGAGACCTCGTTAGTACTTTATCAGAACCAATCTCAACCCCTTTCACGTCGCCAACATCAAGCGGAGAAGGTAGGTACGACACCACTCCATCAAGCAACAACTGCACGCCTTTGTTTTTGAATGCACTACCGCAAAAAATCGGTACAAACGCGCCAGATATAGTGCCTTTTCTGATACAAGCGACAAGCTGTTCCTTTGATGGCATTTTCCCAGACAAATAATCCTCCAGAATGCCGTCATCCTGCTCAACAGCCAGCTCTACCAGCTTGGATTTGTAGTCTTCTGCAGTTTTTACCAGATCTGACGGAATGTCTTCGTAAATAAACTCTGACCCTGGGCTGTCCCCCAGCCAGCGTACAGACTTCATTTCGACTAAATCGACAACGCCTGTAAAATCGCTTTCTGCCCCAACGGGCAGCTGCATGACCATAGGAACCGCGCCAAGCCGGTCCTTGATCATATCTACACAGCGGGAAAAGTTGGCCCCTATGCGGTCCATCTTATTGACAAAGCAGATGCGCGGGACTGAATATTTGTCGGCCTGACGCCATACGGTCTCGGACTGCGGCTCAACCCCGGCAACCCCATCGAACACGGCCACTGCACCGTCTAATACTCGCAAAGACCGCTCAACTTCTATGGTGAAATCTACGTGCCCAGGCGTATCGATTATGTTAACGCGATGATCTTTCCAGAAGCAGGTCGTTGCCGCCGAGGTGATGGTTATCCCTCGCTCTTGCTCCTGCTCCATCCAGTCCATAGTGGCCGCACCCTCATGAACCTCACCGATTTTATGAGACCTGCCGGTATAGAACAGAATTCTTTCCGTAGTTGTGGTCTTGCCGGCGTCGATATGCGCCATAATCCCAATATTACGGCACCTGTCAAGAGTAAAGCTGCCTGCCATTTTACATCACCACCTGTAATGAGCGAACGCACGGTTAGCTTCCGCCATACGGTGCATATCGTCACGCTTTTTAATGGCATTACCGCGCCCGTTACAGGCGTCCAGAATCTCGGCGCAAAGCCGATCCTGCATAGTTTTTTCGGCTCGCCCCCTTGCGCTGCTTATTATCCAGCGTATAGCCAAAGCTTGCGACCTGGATGGCCTTACTTCAGAAGGAACCTGATAAGTAGCTCCACCAACTCGTTTAGACCTTACTTCTAAGCTGGGTTTTACATTATCTATGGCTTCGGAAAAAACATCCACGGCCGGCTTTTTGGTCTTTTTTTCCGCATCGCCCAAAGCAAAATACAGTACTTTTTCGGCGATAGAACGCTTGCCATCATACATTAATGTGTTGATAAACTTTGTGATGACAACATTGCCGAAGCGGGTATCCGCTACGACCTCTCTTTTATTCGCTGCACGACGTCGCGACATAACTAAATTCCTAAATTTCTACTTTGGCCGTTTGGCTCCGTACTTTGACCGACCTTGACGACGATCCTTAACCCCTTGAGTATCAAGCGATCCGCGAATGATGTGGTACCTCACGCCCGGCAAGTCTTTAACACGACCTCCACGAATCAGCACGACTGAGTGCTCTTGGAGGTTATGCCCCTCGCCAGGGATATATCCCGTTACCTCAAACCCATTAGTCAAGCGAACACGCGCGATCTTACGCAAAGCCGAGTTAGGCTTTTTAGGTGTAGTCGTGGTTACGCGGGTACACACCCCTCTTTTCTGGGGGCAAGACTCCAGCGCCGGAACTTTGTTCCTTTTAAGGACGCTGCGCCTGGGTTTGCGTACCAGCTGATTTATCGTAGGCATACGCCCGTTTTCCTCTACCAAAAGCAAGAACCAAGAAACGGTATCCTAATGCCCTCCTGCATTAAAGTCAACAGGCGCGAAACTAAAATTTTGATGACGCGGTCTATTGAACAGATCGCAAAAATAGTATCGCGTCCACACAAGCACTATTTCGAAATACTCACAGATTACAGAGAATCCCTGGTCGGACAGATGTCTATCGTATTATTTTCTTCACATTTTTAAGCTTATATTGTAATTTCAAAGATAGGGTTAGAATATACAAGGTAAATATGATTCATAGAGATAGCGCTTTAAGAGAAATCAATAACGTTTTTTCGTATTTCCCGATTTGCGGTGTAATAGGGGCCAGACAAATCGGCAAAACGACGCTCGCTCTTGAATACGCTAAAAAACAAAATAACAAATATTATCATTTTGATCTTGAGGATCCTCAAGACTTTCAGAAGTTGTCGGATCCTAAGCTGCTATTTAACGATTTAAGCGGACTAGTTATCATAGACGAAATTCAGCGTATGCCGGATCTATTTCCATTTTTACGCGTTATCGCTGATAGGCGAGAAGATATAAAACTGCTCATTCTCGGAAGCTCGTCAAGGGATTTGCTCGAAAAATCAAACGAGTCGCTCGCAGGAAGAGTTTCTTATATAGAGCTAACTCCTTTTACACTTTTGGAAGTGGACGATCATAAAAAACTTTGGCTGCAGGGCGGGTTTCCTAGGGCTTATTTGGCTCCGAATGTGGCGACCTCATTTTTTTGGCTAAAAGACTATGTATCTTCTTTTGTGGAAAGAGATCTGCGAGTTTTGGGGTTTAATCTTGATCCGCAGAACATAAGAAGGCTGTTGATAATGCTTGCCCAAAGCCATGGCAATACGATCAACTATTCAGATATTTCAAAAAGTATCGGAGTGTCTGATGTCACGATAAAAAAATACATAGATATTTTAGAAAATGCTTTTGTGATTACACTTTTAAAGCCGTGGTTTGAAAATATTTCTAAACGACAAATCAAGGCTCCAAAAATTTATATAAAAGACAGTGGAATTTTGCACTATTTACTTGGGGTGAACGATGCGATTGAATTGCATCCCAAGTGCGGCTTATCGTGGAAAAGTTTTGCGATTCAACAAATTATAAAACAGCAGGCAAATGATAAGAACGATGCATATTTTTGGCGGACAAACGCCGGCGCAGAACTTGATTTATTAATTATCAAAAATAGCAAAAGAGTGGGATTTGAAATTAAATACACATCTATTCCCAAGGTTACTCCGTCGATGCTGTCGGCAATTGAAGATTTAAAGTTAGATCAACTTTTCGTCGTTATTCCAAAAGGCGAGCCGTATCCGTTGAAAGAGAATATTAAGGTTATCGGGCTGTATGAGCTTTTGAAACTCGAAGTTATATAACTTTGACAGGCACCTTCAGTATTCCTTGAGCTTGTTCATTATTGTGAAAATATTTAATGAAAAAATACTTTGTAAGCTTAGGATACTGATGATTTTTTCGAACGAATTCCAGCTCAAATCCGCATTTTTTATAAAATCCCGGGGCTTGGAATTCCGAAGTACACAGACTGATGTTCAAGAACCCTTTTCCTTGGAATTGCCGCTCTAATTCTTGCAGCAATTTCCGCCCATATCCTTTTCCTCTGTAAACCGCATCGACCCACAGTTCACCTACATAAACCTCGGCAAAAACAGTATATCCTTCTAGCGCCCCAATAACTTCTTCGTTATCATTTTTCGCTATCAATGAAAAACGTTTATAGTTTGTATCAATGCCATTGGATTTGTCATAATTCTCCAAATCTTGCCACATTTTTTCACTTATTTCTTGAGGAGTGTTCTCTACTATCTCTATTTTCATAATGATTCGTTTTTCGCCCAAAGCCCAAGTATACAGCTCTTTCAGGCGTTCTTCTATTTCATATATTAATCAAGTGGCCCGCATATAGCCTGGCTATACTATTTAGAGCGCTCTATGCCAAAACGTCTTGAGATATGCGAACGGTTCATGCTAAACTTATCCTACTTTTAGTTAATTATACCGCGTAAGATGAAGTTTTTGTTGGCTTTGCATTTTCTGGTTACACTTTCGCTGGTTGGGGTTATCCTTTTGCAAAAGAGCGGCGACACTGCCTTAGGGATTGGCGGTAATTCCAGTGGTGGGCTTCTGACTGCCAGAGGGCAAGCCAATTTACTGACAAAAATTACCGGCTGGCTGGCGACGATTTTTATCCTCAACTGCATATTAATGGCCTCAATTTCTAAGCCTGAGCACAAGCGCGTATCGGTAATTGATCAAGCATCACAAGAGCAGATTGTCGATGCGCCGGTCAAAGCGGATACTCCACCGCCAGCGGCGGACAGTAAGCCAAAAGTACCTACAGCCCCAAAGAAATAGCTGGGCGTTTTGTAAGCGGTCGTTATCACAAGCTGGCGACAGGTTGGCCTTTTTTATATCTTAAAAACATTAAGTCGCTGTTTTCTTCGGTTTGCAGGCTAATTTTCTGCAGGCCTATGCCCTCCATGAATGGCGCGTCGGGGTACAGGCAAGCACCAGTAAGTGCGTATCAGTGGCAAACAGCGCCACAGCCATATGCCCCGAGTCGCCATAGTTCGCATACCGGTTAACCCTTCCTTGCTTAGCCCTTCTGATACATAAGATATCCCCAGGCCTTATGTCTTCTTTCAAGTTGGCGGCGTTAATTGGCTCTAGTATATTTGAGATATGTTGAAATTCTGGCCTACTGGCCCAGGACCTGTCTGCCAAACCACAGTTCGATTTGATTCTGAAAAATTGCATCAAACCAAATGTAGTTATGTCATGCCTGGTTCCCAAAATTTTTGACACCCAGGATGAGCAGTCCTCAGGCCTTGATGGCGTGTCCTTTCCCCCTCTTTCATAGCCGCCCCCTGAATAATAGCCGCTGTGCGGGAACCCCAGCTCACCTTGAGGCGGGCTGTTACCGTCTTTATAAAAATACGTAAACGACCTTAGCTTAGGATACACGCCCGCCTTCACAAGACTTTTCGCTATGGGGATTTTGTGAAAAACCCAGCTGTAGTCGGCCCATTTCTCACCACCGCGGGCAGGAAGCCCAAGATCGGATGCGTTTGCCTCACTTCCGGCAAGCTCTGCTAGCATAGTTATTATTACGCCTTTCAGACAGGTTGTCTTGAATGAGCCTGTAAGGATTCGACTGCCCTTGTCCATCTCAAGCGTAGTTATGTTATAGAAAGATTTCTTAAAACTAATCGGCAGTTTACCTTGTATTAAAGTGTCAAAGTGATTCTGAATAATGTCATACGCGCTGGAGATTACTGGATACAGCTTATTCTCTTTGCACAGGTAAAGCGCTCGGTCGTTGCTGTTAGCCGTTTCTAAATAACTGTTAAAATCGTTGATGATTGCCAAATCCCGATCTAAGCGCTTGTAAACCCGCTGTTTAAAATCACTTTTAGAAATGTTGCTCAGGACAAAACGCTCCTGTAGCGTTTTAAGTAAAAAATCCGGCTCCTCAAGAGTAGATATTCTATGCTGCTCCTCCGCGGCAAATGCTTTACCCAATATCCCAGTCGTCTTAGACTTAATCTCGTCTACAGCAAACAGGTCACCAAAAGACACAAGATCTGGGTTCAGCAATACAGCCGCTTGCCTGCTGGTAATATCATTATCTTTGGTCTGTCGTTTTTTCACCCCTCCACATGAAGAAAGCAAAAGCATAATCGACAAAAAGCAGGCGATTTTGTGATAATTTTTTGGTTTATAAAAATGCATTACAAATCATAACAATTAGTTTAATTATGCCCACTAATTGGTAAAATTTTGTAAATGTGCTAAATGCAGTTTCAATGTTTCATAATAAAGTGCTAGGTTTAATGGGATAATTTTGGACGCTGGCGAATGAATCGAACTTTGCTTTTTAATGATGACGACAACCCCTGGGGGCAAGACAATAATCCCTGGGGAAAAGGTGGCAATCCTTTAAACGATCTGCAAGAGCGGTTTAAAAAGTTTTTCTCTGCGCGAGGATCTAAGGGAGGATCCGGTAATACTTTTAAATCCGTTGGATTGCTTCTAATTATCTTCGCTTCGGTTTGGTTGGCTAGCGGTATATTTCAAATAAGTCCCGACGAGCGCGGCGTTGTGCTTAGGTTTGGTCGTTGGGTTCATACCGATGGTCCAGGGCTGCATTATCGGCTGCCTTACCCGTTTGAAGAGGTAATAGTTCAAAGCATCACAACCGTCAACCGCATAGACATAGGAGGCAGAAAAAGCAATCGCAGCTCTGACCCGGAAAACGCCAGCGAGGAAGGATGTATGCTGACCGGGGACTCGAACCTGGCCAATGTCACGTTTACGGTCTTATGGCGCATAAAAGATGATGGCGTTGAAAAGTATTTGTTCAACGCCAGATCTCCTGACGTCACAGTTGGGGCCGTAGCTGAAAGCATTATGAGGGAAATCATCGGCCAAACGCCAATAGCATTTGCCCAAACTGAAGGTAGAGGCGAAGTTAATGCTATGGCGCAAAAACGCCTTCAGAGCATAATGGACTTATATAAAATGGGCGTTGAAATTGTTCAGGTTCAACTTCAAAATGTAGAGCCTCCTGCTTCGGTTATCGACTCTTTCCGTGACGTAGAGCGTGCCCAAGCCGACCAACAGCGTGAAATTAACCAGGCCGATGCTTACGCTCGTGGGGTTGCGGCTGAAGCGCGAGGGAAGGTAGGTAAAACCATTAACGAGGCGCAAGCTAAAAAAAGCATCTTAGTCTTAACGGCACAAGGATTGGCTCAGCGGTTCACCGACGTTTTTGAGCAGTACAGGCACGCGCCCGATATAACCGCCAAGCGTATATATCTTGAAACAATGGAGGACATTCTTTCTCGCACCACAAAGATTTTGATAGGTCAAAAAATTGGTGCTGGCGGAACAGTATCTTACCTGCCACTTCACGAAATGCTTAAGGAAAATAAAGAGCAATAAGACAGCTCCATCAAATTTAGATGTACGCAAACTTTACGCACTAATAGAGATAAAATAACTCTAGTGTTTCTGGTTGGCTTTACGAACTCTTTTAAGCAATACTTTGGGCTGATTTTTCCCAAGAATCGCTTCTTTGGTGAAGGTGATACGCTCTATGTTACTTTTCGACGGCAGATCGTACATGGTTTTCAGCAGCGCATCCTCCATGATCGAAGAAAGCCCTCTAGCGCCTGTTTTAATTTTAAGCGCGCTGTTGGCAATGGTTTTTAGCGCTTCGTCGGTAAATCTTAGGTCGGCTTTCTCCATGCTGAACAGCTGTTTATATTGTTTAACCAGGGCATTCTTTGGTGTAGTAAGTATCTCAACCAAAGCCTTTTGATCAAGCTCGGACAGCACGGCAATCACGGGTAAGCGCCCAATAAATTCAGGAATCAAACCGTATTTAAGCAAATCCTCTGGCTCCACTTTGCCCAGATCTTTTAGGCTGGTTACGTTGCTTGGTTTTCCTATTTGCGCGCCAAAGCCTATGGACGAGCTGTTGTATCGCTGAGATACGATCTTCTCAAGCCCGTCAAAAGCACCGCCGCATATAAACAAAATGTCATGAGTGTTTACCTGCAGCAGCTCTTGCTGAGGATGTTTGCGACCACCTTGCGGTGGAACTGAAGCAACAGTTCCCTCCATAAGCTTCAAAAGCGCTTGCTGCACGCCTTCGCCAGATACGTCGCGTGTAATGGAAGGGTTTTCAGATTTTCTAGAGATTTTGTCGATCTCATCGATGTATACAATACCGCGTTGAGCTTTCTCAACGTTGTAATCAGCGACTTGCAGCAACCTTAAGATGATATTTTCGACGTCTTCGCCGACATACCCGGCCTCAGTCAAAGTAGTGGCATCCGCCATCGTAAATGGCACGTCCAAAATTTTGGCCAAAGTCTGTGCCAGCAGTGTTTTACCCGTACCTGTCGGCCCAATCAGCAGGATGTTGGATTTCGTAAGCTCCAAGCTGCCGGCCCCAACAGAGTCTTTATATGCTAGCCTTTTATAGTGATTATAAACCGCAACCGACAAAATCATCTTTGCATGATCCTGGCCGATTACATATTCATCAAGGACGTTTTTGATTTCGCGCGGCTTCTTTATGCCTTTAGCAAATTCTCCTATATAGGATTTTTTGACCTCGGCCATGATCTCGTTACATACGCCGACGCACTCGTCACATATAAACACAGCCGGGCCGGCAATAAGCCTTTTAACCTCTTGTTGGCTCTTGCCGCAAAACGAGCAGCACAGGAAGCTGTTTTCTTTGTCACTAGCGGAAGTTTTTGGCATAAGCAATCGGTCTCTTGTTACAAGCAATTTTCCAACAAATTCGCCTAAAAACCGTTAATTTCCGCGATTCCCTTTATTGCCCAACAAGATTTAAGCATCCAAGAAACTTCTTAATCTGCGGGAACGACTTGGGTGCTTAAGTTTCCTAAGCGCTTTGGCTTCAATCTGCCTGATTCGCTCACGCGTTACAGAGAACTGCTGCCCCACTTCTTCAAGAGTATGGTCTGTATTCATGCCTATGCCAAAGCGCATACGAAGCACCCTTTCCTCACGTGGAGTCAATGTTGTAAGCGCCATATTGGCCGCCTCACGCAGCTTGGAATTAATTGCCGCATCAACGGGAATCACCGCGTTTTTATCTTCTATAAAATCATATAAATGTGAATCTTCTTCGTCTCCAACCGGCGTTTCAAGGCTGACCGGTTCTTTCGATATTTTCAGCACCTTGCGCACTTTGTCGATTGGCATACGAAGCCTAGCGGCCAGCTCTTCCGGCGTAGCCTCCATTCCAGTATCGTTCAGTATCTGGCGCGAGGTGCGTACTATTTTGTTAATCGTTTCGATCATATGGACAGGTATACGTATGGTCCTTGCCTGATCGGCGATTGACCTAGTGATCGCCTGCCTAATCCACCAAGTCGCATATGTTGAGAATTTGTACCCTCGCTGATACTCAAACTTATCAACCGCCTTCATCAGGCCGATGTTGCCTTCCTGAATCAGGTCCAAGAACTGCAGCCCCCTGTTGGTGTATTTTTTGGCAATTGAGATCACTAAGCGTAAGTTAGCTTCAATCATATCTTTTTTAGCCTGATTAGCTTCCGCGTCCCCTTTTTGAATCTTTTTGATGGTTTCGCGAAAATCTGCTACTACCAAGCCGCTGATTTTTTCTATGTTCTCGACCTCTTTTTGATGGTTCATAAGGTTTATGAGATGTTTTTCAATAAAGCCAACCCAGCTTTTCTTTTTGAGCGATTTTAAGGTAGAGATCCAGTCTGGATTCGTCTCGTTGCCATAGTAATGTTTTAAGAATTCATCACGATTAATCTTCAGGTCATGGGCAAAGCGCAGCAAAGCCCCTTCACTATGCATCAGGCGCTTATTCAGGCTGGACAAAGCTGTCATAAGCTCAGACACCTTGGCTTGGTTCAACTTAAGCTTGTCGATACCGGCAACCATTTGGGATATTAGCCGGTCGTATTTTTTTTGCTGAGTTTTGTCGAGGACGCCGCTTGAGCTCTTCTTAAGCATATCTAGCTGCTTTTTACGCAGAGCCAAAATCTCTTTCAATGACTCAATAAACTGGGGCATAAGCTGTGCTTCTGCGATGTCAACTGCGCTTTTGGGGGTATTGTCGTCAGATTCATCCGCCGCAGCACTTACGTCGCTCGTATCGCTAACGTCTTCCACCGCTTCGTCATCTTCGTTGCCAATATCAATTTGGAAAATTTCTCTTGGTAAGATGATCTTTTTTTCGATGCCCTCTAGCCATCCGCTTAGTTTTTCGAATGTCAGGGATGTTCGACAAAGTCCTTCAATGACCGTCAGTTTGCCAGACTCAATCTTCTTGGCCAGAACCACTTCGCCTTCGCGAGACAAAAGCTCAACATTGCCCATCTCACGCAGATACATCCGGACAGGATCTTCTGTGGTAGCTGGCTCGCCGGCGCTTTCTGTCGTTTCTTCTTCTAGCTCTTCATCTTCCTCAACCTCCTCGGCGCTGTCTATTGCGACCGCTGGGGATATATCGACCGCCTTATCGGTCTCCATTATAGAGATGTTAAGTGCCGTAATTTGTGCTATGGCCTCTTCGATTTCCTCAACAGGAACTTGATCTTTGGGAAGCGCTCGTTCCAGCTCATCATAAGTGATAAACCCGCGCGCTTTTCCCTTGACCAGCAGCCTCTGAAAAACCGCGCGATTCACGGTCGGGGCGTTTTCAGCCTTTTCAATAACCTCTTCGGTACTTTTTACTTTGCTGTCTTCAACATCTTTTTGCGAAATGCTGCTTTTAGCCACGTTATTCCTCCATTTTATCCTTAAGTGCGCTGCTTTTTAGCGCTTGCAACCTGATCCAATCAGATTCAGAGAAACTGGTCTTCAGCTTGTTCGCCAAAAACTTAGCCTCTTCATTTACATTCTTTTTGATGAACGAAGTCTCCCATACGCTTATCCAGCCGTCATAGGCCGCGTCATCATCTGCTGTATCTCTGGCAAATCCAGCATGTTTATAAAGATCTTCCCCCAACCAACTTAGGTCATGTCCGCGCTCGGCTAATCCCGCCAATAACTGTTCGCGTGAACAGCTGCCCGACTGACATAAAGATAGCACAGCGTCCCCAAGACTACTAAGGTCTGAGCGATTGGCGATAAGCTCCAAAAACTGTTGTTCTATTCTACCTAATAAATGCGGATGATTCAAGATTGTTGCAACAAGTATTTTCGCCGCCAGGTCTGATTTATCCTGCTGTTTCAGCTTATTTCCAATGTTTAGGCGCTGAATTTTCGCAGGCCTAATCGTATTGCGTATAACGGTATCAGTATAATCCTTAAGCAAAGCCGCCATAGCCTTGCCGTAAGTTTGCCTCAGGTCTGCGTCAACTATCTTACCAATTGTGCTGCGTAGGCTGCGTTTCAGGCTGGCCGCGCTTTCCGGGGTGTGCTTTGCGATCTTTGACACATGCGTTGACCACAGCATTTCCAGGATGCTTTTGGGCTCTTTTATCAGATTTGAGATCAGGCTGGTTTTTCCTGATGCTACCAGCGAATCCGGATCTTCATCTTTTGGCAGCATGCAAAACTTCAGCGAACAACCCGAGCGCAAATAAGGAACAATCCTTTCCATCAAGCGCTCTGCCGCCCTTATTCCGGCATTATCGCCGTCCAGCATGATGGTGGGCTCTTGGCAGATTTTCCAGCAGCTTATGATCTGTTCTTCACTGATTGCGGTCCCCAAAGGGGCAACTACTCGGCCTATATTGGCCTTATAAAGCGCCAAAACATCCATATATCCTTCGCATAGAATAAGCGGAGAGTCTTGCGACATCTGCCTAGCATTATATAAGTTGTAAAGTAATAATTTTTTATGAAAAAGCGGTGATTCTTGCGAATTTATGTACTTTGCGCTTGGACGATCTTCATCCTCAAAAACACGCCCGCCAAAGCCAACTACTCTGCCTTTATCGTCTTCTATGGGGAAGATGATGCGTCCGCTGAATCTGTCCCTTAAGTTTTGGGTAATTGGACCAAAATCCTGCAGCAGCTTAGTATCTGGCTCAAGGGCTTTAAGATGCCTAAACGTCAGATCGCGTGACATCGGCGCATAACCCAAACGGAATTTGTTAATAAGCTCTTCCGAAACCCCTCTGCCTAGCAAATATTCCATCGCTCGCTCGCCGGCCTTGGATTTAAGATTGTTGTGATACCAAACGGCCACGTGTTCGATCAGTGAATATGCTTTTTTGATATGCGAGTTAGCTTTGTCTGTCTGCAGAGTTGGCAGCTCCATCCCGAACTGTGTTGCCAGCTTCTCTATAGCTTCTTGGAATGAAAGGTTTTCGGCTTTGCGAACAAATTCTATCGCATCGCCAGAAGCTCCACACCCAAAGCAATAGAAAAAACCCTTCCCGTCATCAACCTTACAAGACGGAGTCTTTTCCTGATGAAACGGACATATGGCGAACACATCTCGCCCGTGTCTTTTTACGGTTGTTTTCTGTGAGAATAATTGCGAGATTGTCGCTCGGTCGCGCAAGGCGTCCAGGAAGTCTTGAGAATAAAAAAGACCCGTCATCGCCGACTAGCTTCGCAGTAAACTGTTACAACGCACCTGGAGCGGGTGATGGGAATCGAACCCACGTCATCGGCTTGGAAGGCCGAAGCTTTACCATTAAGCTACACCCGCAGATCGCTGCAGTCCAAAATTACTTCCTGTCCCAGTTGATTAGAAGGAGGAGATCAAAATCTTCTGTATAGCAAGCCGCCGCTTTTAACGGCTTTTTGTGACTGCAACGACGCTCTATCCTATATCCTCTACTTCATTGCAATCAAGTGGCATTTGCTTAAGCTATCTAGAAATCTTTGAAAACGCCAAATCAAGCCACGGGAGAGCGGCTTCAAGGTCCGAGCACTCCACAGTAGGCCCATGCCATATCCTTATGTTAGGATAGAAAGAGTTGGGATGCCCAGCTACGTCGTAAATATCTGCATTTTCTTCCAGCCACAGCGCTATATTATTTATGACCGACCACTGATCTTGAGCGTTTAGGCTGGTTGATTTTATTTTCAGGCAGCTGATATTTTTCGACCTAATGGATTCATCCGAGATTAAAAATTCAAAAAACCGGCTTTGATTGACCCAGCTTTTTATTGCCATGTAATTTTTATCAACGCGTGCCATTAAAGCGCTGATACCGCCGATTGATTTGGACCAGTTTAGAGCGCCGATAAAGTCTTCGATTATCAGCAGTGAAGGTGTGTTTATCGTATGCCCCTCAAATATCGATTGGTGAAGTTTTCCAAATTTCTTGAGGTTGTAAATCCTGGGTATAGGCCACGATGGCGTGAAATCTGTAATCCTTTGAACGGATAGAGGGCTTAAGACAAGCACACCATGCCCAGCCTCGCCGCCCAGACCTTTTTGCCAAGAAAAAGCCACTGCGTCCAGCTTGTGCCACGGGACATCGTACGAAAATACGTACGATGTAGCGTCGCAGATCACCAAGGCCGATCTAGAATCGCTGATCCAGTCGAAATTGGATATGGTTATGCCGCTGGTTGTTCCCCCTGAAGCAAATACTATATCTCGATCAGTCGAGCATGCCTGAAGGTCAGGCAAATCGCCGCCGTCAGAAGAAAAGATTCGCAAGTCGGTTATTTTCAGCTGACGCTCGATCTCGCTACCCCATGTTTGGCTAAACACATCGGTGCAAATGGCGTCAACTCCGCACGGGCCAAGCAAATTCCACATGGCGCACTCAACGGATCCAGTCGCAGACCCTGAGATAATTCCTACCAAGTAATCATCAGGAATCAGCAAAACCTCACGCAGCAAATTAATCAGCTGGTTAATTTTGGCAATTCCGTCTTTTGATCTGTGAGATCTGCCTACAAGCGCATTTTGCAAATCAGAAACATTCCATCCAGGTCTTTTAGCGCACGGACCTGGCGAAAAATTTCCCCTATTTGGCTTCTTAAGCATGCCATATGCTAGCACAAAGCCGCGTATCTTTGAATCAAAATCAAGTCAGCCAGGAACGCAGCTCGCTCATTTTGCTTTTTTCGGCTCCGTCGCATCTTCCTGAATCAGGGAGATTGGGCGATCTCTGGCACCAAATTCAGCGCTGTATACGTCTTTTAAGCACGAGCCAAAAATGCCGGCAATGGTCGATATGATGCCAACGACTTCTCCGGACAAAGATTTCCTTTGCAAAGACAAAATCCCAAGACAAAACGTCAGTCCCAGCACAGCGCATAAAGCCATAATTCCGGCTTTTGATCGACCGCATCTGTCGCTGCTAGAAACCACCCTTTGTATAAATTTTTTATGATGTTCTTTTTGCAGGCTTCTTTCCATCTCATCGACAAGCTTTACAACTTCGCACTGAAATCTCACAGCGGCGTCTTTATCAGACGTAAGGATTTGGAACACCCCTGCCTCACTTTTTGCGTTTGTGACAGAAATGGCCAAATCCTTTATGGTTTGCGCATTCTTTTTGGCATTCTCACTCTCCAACCATCTTTTTATGACAGGTGCAAACTCACTTAGACCAAAAGCGAACGATATCAATTGCTTACTCATAGTTTTTTTCTCCCTAAAATTTTACAGACACATTACGATTGCAGTTTATAGAAAACATGCGATCCCAGCTTTAACCTAGGAATGACGTTTTTGGCCCAATGTGGCCGAATGTCACGCGAGTGATAGTGATCACTGCCCTTGGTTAAATCTGGCCATTTGCCTTGCAAGAGAGCCGAAGCTACTCCAAGGCAAACCTCAAATAAAAAATCGGACTTATTGGCTTTGCTGATTATCGGCAAATTCGGATCGCCGGCGTTCCAGCAAGAAAACTGCCAAGGCTTTTTACATACTTCAGCAATGCTGTTGCCGAAAAATCCGCCAATGCTTGTTCGATTTAGCACAACATTGCCAATTGCCACGAGGGCGTTGATGCCAACTTTATGATATTCGCCCCTAGCCTCACCAAATATGGTTCTGGCAAGAACGTCTGCGTCTTCATGGGTGTATGAAATTTGCTTCATAAATCATGCTCCATTGAATTGCAAAAATATTGCAAAAATAAGGCCCATTTGTTTCTGTCCCTTTCCCAATCCTCGGCTGTATGCGGGTTCAGGCAAATCCAGATTTGACCATTACCGTTGGCAACCAGGTCGTTCATAACGTACCTAGTTCCGGCCCTCCATTCACCCTGAGGGTTTAGTTGGAAGGGTGGAATTGTGGCGCTTCCAACCTCACGCCCATGATCGGTAAAAAACTTCAGCACATTAAACTCCTGCTCAATACGGCATACCGTTTCTGTACCGCCCTGGCTGCTTTCCAGCCTGGCTAAGCGGACATCCAGGTTTCTGAAATTATCATCCACTTCATCGGAAGTAAGCGGTATGCCTTTGATATTCCTGTAGGTAATTGACATGTTAAATCTCCTCCATACGCAAAAAGTACATATCGAATGTTTTCGTATCGATAACTGATCTTAAGATTTGGGACGACTTGTACATGCAGGTCTGCCCACTTTCTCCAGCAAGAGATATGCGTGCAAAACCGTTTGCAACAGCTTGCTCAAGCGAAAAATGTTGCTCATCGCTTACATCGTCCCAGCAGACAACGCCCGTGCCGTCTACATTACTGAACTTAGCGTGCGGGTCGATACTGTCCGTTTGCCAAGAGCTGGTTTTGGTCGGGTGCACACGCGTTTTCCCTCCATTATTAGTTATTTGAAAATAAACCTGCTCCATCTCTGCGGGGCTAAGCTCGCTGTGCCATATCCCGCCAAAAGCATGCAGTGATGCCAAGATTGGTGCGCCATTGGCGCCTTCAAATAACGGAAAATCCAGTGCCCAGAATGACGCATCCCTGCGCCATTTTTCTTCTACACGGGTTGCTGATTGATGGGCAAATGGCTTTGTATATATGATGTTATTTGACGGAATCAGAACTTTACCTGAATTATTGGCGATTAGGTCGGCCTCGATTGAAAGCTCCTGATGCTGGTCGGCGGTTAGAAACATTGCGCTTCCATTGCCGGCATAGGTGACCTCTAGCGCTTTATACAAAGCAATCTTTATAAGCTCGGTCCCCTCGCGGTCGTAGGCCGACTCTGGCGAGTAGAGCGGGACCATGCCGATTGAGCGGTTGCCATCAATTCTTGAAACCGTGGCTTCTGCGTCAATCGGAATACCCATAACATTTACATGCAGAAGAATTTTATCAGGCCATTTTGTGGAAGGGCCCAACTCTACCAAAGCGCACGCTTCTGCTTGCGAAGTAAACAAGCGCGTATCCAAACATGGATTTATATTGATGTATTCAACAAAATCTTCAGGCGGTTCGGTTTGTACTTCCGGCGCAAACAAGGCCTGACGTATGCTTCTGTTTATTTGCATAAAGTTTCTCCTTTTTCAGCTGATATTGATGCCTTTGGGCGCGCTCCACGGTGTTTGCGCCGTCACGTTCACTTCATGCTCTAAAGTCATTTTGTGATTTATGTGCCTTAGCTTCAGGTATATTTCGTTTTGCTGTGATTAAGCGCTTGTTTAAGCGCATCTGCCGAACGCAAGTGCATGACAGAGTTCATGACGGATTCTTGTTCTTCCGGCGGATTGACAATTTTTATATCCTCAACCAAGTCGACAATGTCCATAAGGCCAGGGGTCAATATGCCGTCGATTTTGGATGTTGAGGTAAAATCCGGAATGCTGATATCCTGCACATCCAATCTGTCGCCCTGGGCAAACGTCTCAGCCCTGGCATAGCTTTGGTCTGCATAGTTAACCAGCGGCTCGGTGTGCCTACCCAGTTCTAAATAGGATTTATGCTGGGCTTTACCTACAGAACAAGCAATCGTGACGTCGATATACTGTCGGCCGGTTTTACCATCGGCCAAAAGCAAAGTTTTTATGACTTTGCCGGTTACCGACCCGCCAGGGAGATCCTGGCAATTCAGCGTCACATGCATATCAAGCATTATTGAGGCAAAATCCTCAACAGAGCCGCGGAAAGTTGCCTCTACACATCTGGTCGACCAGGCAAGATGGGCCCTTGCCATCATAACCGCATGCATTACTGCCTGTTGCCCCCTTGAGGTCAAGAAAAAGCTTGCGGAAGAGGCGTCTGGCATGGCATTTGGGATTTTGCCCGTACAGTGCCATTTATCCTGATCAGGTATAAACCCACTGCCAGAACGGTGAGTCTGTATACACACGTACACGCACCCGCCAAATATTACCTGAGAATCTGCGACGTAGAAAGTATGCCCCATCCAGGGCAAAACATCTGATCGCAGAGCAATACTGCGCAGCTTGATATTAATCGTTTTTTTGTTTGGGCAAGCGTTTCTGATTCGTTGAAACGAATTTTCTAAGGTAATATTTGCTGTTTCACGGCGCTTTTGCCTGTATTTCCAGTATAAAAGGCAGTCACAATCAAACCAGTGCCTTCTGAACCTTACGGAACGTTTGCCGTTGGTTCCATCTGTAACTTCAAACAACCTGGAATATTCTGGGTAAAAACTCGGCGCGCCTTTAACATCCGATTCCCTAATATCGCAGCGAAGAAGTTTATAAGCGCTGTTTTTTATTCCGTAATACAGGTGTTTAAAGCACCGCTTGAGGTCATTTCCTGTAAACGAATTTATAATTCCATCAGCGAAACTTTTGGCTATAAACCTTGAAAGGTCAAGAATACCCTGGGCTTTTTGGATCCACTCGACTTGTACTTTTATGTTTATTGAATCAATCGGATCAGAGCAAAATTTGAAATCTATGTCAGTAGAGGTCGTTTTATTTACCACTCTATGTTCACGGCCAAAATTTATGTCCGATACACTAAGTTCGCCGGTAACCTTGTCCCAATAATATAACCCAGAGATTCCTTCCAGAAAGTAGGTTGGGTCGTCCTGACGGCTTTCTGGGACAAACAGTTCGTCCCATACTGGTGAATTCTTCAGGCCGGCTTTGAGCCTTTCAAATTTTTCAAAAGCATCATCTGGCCGCGATAACAGCTCTAGCACAGTAAGGTTTTTTCCTACTCTGGCAGGAACCTCGGTTACGCATCCGAAAAAGATTGGCTCAATATCCGAACTGTCGTCCCGTTGTATGCCAATACGGGCATAGCGTTTTCGTACGCAATCCAGCTGACTCAAGCGTGAGTTAACAAGCGTCACCCTCGCAGCAGCAAAGCAGTTTTCTTGATGCTGCAAGGTTAAATGAAAAACGTGCTCATCGCCTCGCCAGGCTGTGGCGCGCTCGTCAAATGAATCAATCCAATCTAAAAGAAATTTCATAATTTCCTGTCAAGCCATAAAATACAGACTTAATTTTTCTTTAATTTTTTGCTAAGCTCCGCCGAAATTCCGAGGAACGTTATGCAAAGTTGGTTTAATCGCTCAGGCTATCTGCAAGGTATCTTTTTCTCGCTTCTGGTCTTTTTGGTCAGCTCAACCAACGATACTGTTATGAAATTCGTTGGACAGCGGCTTTCCGAGTTGGAAGTTGCTTTTTTCAGGTTCTTTTTCGGATTCATTACTTTGCTTCCTTTTATTATCAAGCGCGGCCGGTCAATTTTTGTTACCAAGTACTTGGGGCTGAACATATTGCGCTCTGTGCTGGGCTTTTTGTCGGTTTTGCTGTGCGTCTATTCGGTTATTAAAATGCCGCTGGCCGAAGTAACCACGGTATTCTGGACACTACCTCTGTTCGTACTCGTCCTATCGGCCATATTTTTGAAAGAACGCGTTTCCGCCAGCAGGTGGGTCGCTACGTTAATAGGTTTCAGCGGCCTGTATTTCCTTATGAACCCGGATGGGGTGTCGTTGCGACTAGTCGTACTGATTCCTGTTGCTTCTGCTATTTTGTTTGCCATTCAAGATATCCTCATAAAGAAAATGGTCGATGATGAAGACCGCTTCACGATGCTTTTTTACTTCTCCCTGGGCACAACTGCCTTAAGCCTGATACCAGCGCTGTGCGATTGGACTTGCCCTACCGGTAACGAGCTAGCTTGGCTGTTTGTCCTCGGTGCCGGAGGAAACTTAATCCAATATTTCATATTTAAAGCCTATGCCGCCGCCGAGTTATCGGCCTTAGCGCCCTTCAGATACTGCGAATTTATCGTATCTGCAGCTTTCGGATTTATATTTTTTGGTGACGTACCCGGTATGAATCTGTACATCGCGGCCGCAATCATTGCGCCAAGTACACTGTATCTTGTGTACAACGAAAGCAGCAAAAAGCATAAACTGTCCGAAGCGGCATAAGATATTCATCTTCACACCTCTTCCAATATAATCTTCCAGGCGCAGGCGTTTCCCCACTCGTCGGTCTGCATGATGAAGTTAACTACCTGCATGGTTAGCCATGGACGAAAACCGACAAAGGATTTTTCTGTAGTAGCAGAACGAAGCTTCAAAGAAGTTCCATCTACGCTTTCAATCTCCAGCCTGTTGCCCGATCCATCTACGGCCACTACCGAGCCTTCTACGGCCGGGCGACTGATATGCAGGCTTTGTATGTCCTTATCCAGACAGATCCAGAGCATCTGAATACAACCTATCTGTATTTGTGCGCCAATCCAAAGGCCGTCAAGCGCCAAAGAGTTAGTGTCTTGTCCGGTTATGACGCTTCGGTATTTACGAGCGTTGTTACCCAAGCAGACAAGCTCACCATTTATGTCCCTCAGTACTTCCCCAATTTCGGCTGGAAACAGGCTTTGTTTACAGCCATGAGCGCTCATAGGCGGCAGTCCCCCAACGCTCATTATTAATTCGCTTTCTTTCATTTGATTAACTCATCCAGCTGGGGTCTATACAAAATCTGACGCGAGAGTTTTCACGCAAATATGATTCAAGCTCTTGTACGACGTCTATCGCGCTTTCCTCGGTGTATATGCTGTACTCTTCTAAATCCGGAGTGGGTATTAAGTTGGCTAAATTCATCATGTTCGACTATCCTCCTATTTGCTTTATTAAGCCGTCGAATTTGTAGATATGCTCGCCGCGCTCTTTTCCAGCGTATTTGAAACGTACGCGAGCGCGGATGCTCGTTTCATCGTCGATTAAATCAAAAACCCTACCAGTCAAAATGCTTATTATTTTCTGCGAAGTACTGAAGGCTTCTTGATTGCCTATATAGTTGTTATGTATGTGCAGCCTGAATGACACTTTGGCGCGGTCTACAGGAATCGCTGGCGTTATTTCGTCTATTTCCAACATTGCGTAGGGCGTCGTTTTGTCACTACCCAGACGACACGTAAAAACCTCACAGGCCTCACGCAGCTGTTCGACAATAAATTTCGTTATAACCAATGGCCAGTTACAGTTGCTCATTGCCGCCTTTCCTTACTGTGATTGATATTGACTCGAAGCCGTTTTCCAAAGGCATTGTTATTGGATAAAGCGGCTCACCCTTTTTGTTAACAATCCTGATGTTGCTCGGGAAGTTTGGCGTCCAGCTGAAGCTCAACATAAAATCTATTTTTCGCTTTGATCTGCTAAAAACCTGTTGCATGCGGCAAGTCGTTTCTCGCCACAGCTGCCATGACTTTTTAAAACCACCCAGACCATCTGGTGTTAGCTGATATACCTCTATTTTCACCTTTTCATTTGGCGAGTATATTTTTCTTTTCATGGCTCAACCCCTTATTTCACCTAGATGTCCTGATTGATCCGATAGGCGCAAAGCAAGTGTTTAACGCCGTCTAATAAATTTTCTTGCCCATTTGACATTAAGTCGCGATCTTTGTATATACGGCCGACAACCAGCATAATCGCCAGTCGAATGGTTGACGGCACATCCTCGGCCTGATCACCGTAACCGGCAGTATATTCTGCCGAGATATCCAAAGACTGGCCTGTACATTTTTTGGCCTGTAGCGATAGAACTTCCCTGCCGTCAACTGTTGTCAGTTTAAAATCAGGCTCCTCGACCCTTACCCTATTACACATCAGGTTGGTAACCTCGATAATCGGGGCGTTAGGAAGCGCTATATTCACATTCATACCAAAAGGATAAACCTCCGCTACGTTCAAAGGCCGGGCTGGCTCAGCGCAAATATCCATCCGATTTTGGTATTGCCATTTTTGAGTTATCAAAGATCTGCCGAGGAACTTCTCTACCAGCTCTCTTGCCGTTGTTATCAGCACATTCAGCAAGTTGTCATCCAGGTCATGTTCAAGATGCAGGAAGCTTTTTATGTCATCCAATCTGATTGGTTCTAACTCTGGCTTTTGCAGCAATTTTAATGACACGGTCATCCTCCTTCTCAAACATGGTTAACAAAGGGTGTATCCGCGCCCTAAGCGTTCACAGAACGCCGAATACACCGCTGTAAAAACACTACTCTGAAAAATTCACGACCTTGATTGCATCAAAGTCAACAACTGCGCCGCCTACGCGCTTTGTCACATAGAACTCGACAAAAGGTTTGGCTGAGAATGGGTCACGAATGATCTGCAATTCTTGCCTGTCGACAATCTGGTACCCAGATTTAAAGTTGCCAAACGCCATGGATTTACTTGCGGTTCCGCCGGCAAGCGCAGGCATATCGTCCATAATCACAACCGGATAGCCAAGTAGGGTGGAAGGCGAAGCTTGCTCTAGATTTGGCGTCCAAAGATAGCGGCCAGAATCTCTGTCCCTGATTTTGCGAACCTCGGACAGCGTGGATCTTGGCATAACCCATACGGCCCCTTGTAAGTACTGTGACTTAAGCGATCCCAGCACGTCAATTATAAGCCCTGCTGGATCATCGCCGAAGGTTCCGTTGGCGCCTGACTTAACGACCTCAATCTTGCCCCATTCCCACGATTCTTTATCCACACCATCATAAGTCAAAAAGCCTTTGGGCTTATTGTTACCGTCTCCATTGACAAATGCCTGGTTTTCAATGACAGCAATTTTTTCGGCAATGGTTGTCATAAGCCATTCTTCTATGTCTATCTTACTGTCGTCCAAAAGCTGCTGACTGGCCTTAGGTCTGGCGTAAATTGCGTGAACGTCTATGCTTATCTTTTCTAGTTCAGCGGCATCCGTTTGATCCCTGGCGTCGGTTTCATTTGCCCATCCGGTATTTGGCAGCTGTTTCTCAATAAGCACTTCCAGCGCGCTGGTCGATATCGTTGTTACCCGTGCGATTGACCGCATTGATGAGGTTGTCAGCAAAGCCTTGTTCATTCGATGAACGATTTCAGCAGGCATAATAAAGCCGCCTATATTGTCCGTAGCAGAGCTTAGCGCCGCTTTCGTGCAGACTTCCCTTATACATACATCGTCGCCTTTACGAAGGTAATTTGCTATTGCTTGCTTGTGTTCTTGGTTGTTGTCGGTTTGTTGCTTCATGACGATCTCCTCCCTATCGCTTTGTTTCATGCTTATTTCGCGTAATTTGGCCTCTGCCTTGTTGATGACAGCGTCAAGCTTTTTAGTCTTATCTGTCATTTGGCCGCCCGCTTGATCTTTGACGGCTATCTTTTCCTCTAGTTCATTAAGTCTGTCACTGTTTGAGCTTTTAAACTCATGAAACGCGCTATACAGACCGTCCAGCGCCTCGCTAACATTCGATTTCATGTCTTTCCTCCTTATCAGAATTAAACGTCAGTCCCCTTATGATGGCCGCTAAGCGATGTATATCGGCGGCCAACCATGCTTCAGCCTCGCTGATCTCAGCGGACTTCACATCTGTTATGCATGCCCTGGGATTGGCTGCAAAAGTTACAAGCGACACTTCCAAAAGATCCAGCTTAAGCAAGCGCCTTACCGAGCTTACCTTTGAATCTCTAATCGACCTGATCACTCTGTACCCTATGGACATGCCCTCTATGGCTTTGCTTTTTAGCAAGGCGTAAGCTTCCTTTGCCTGCTTTACCTCCAACAGAAGCTGAGCGCGAATGAACAGCCCATGCCCGTCTTCCCTAAGCTCTAAAATGCGCCCGATTGGCTTCTTTTGGTCATGCTGCCAAAGAAGCTTCGGATAGCTTCCAAGAACCTTGGCTTTTTCAAGGCAGTTTTTGAAGGCACCCTTTTCAACTATGTCGCCTTGCTGATCTACTACATCGAACACACTTGCATATCCTTGAAATTCACCGGACGCAGACAGGCTTTTGACGGCAAATTGCCCCTGAGCACAGGTAAACTTGTTGGTACTAGGTGATAAATATGTTTTCATAGAGCTTCTCCTTCTAAAAATTGTGCCTAATCTGGCATTTTTCCTAAACTGTCGCCGCCATCGATGGGGCCAAATCCCAAAGCTTGCCGCTTTTCGTTAATGGTTAAGAATTCTGCTTCCGAAATGCGCTTCCATACGCTGTCTCGCTTTAGCGAAAGGGCGTAAACCTCGTCCTCGTTGTAACTGATAACCAGATTGCTGCGATCGTCTGTATCTATCAGGGCCTCGCTCAGCTGACTCAGGACGTAATCCAACAGCGGCAGGATTGTATCTTCCCAAAGGTGGTATCTCGCCTCGCGATAGTTTGAGAAAGTCGCGTCCCCAGGCACGCCAACCAACATAGGCGGAACCCCAAAGGCTTGCGATATTTCTCGCGCAGAAAAAGTTTTCCCGGTCACAAAATCCAGATCTTTAGGCGACAAGCCCATTTCTTTCAACTCAAAATCTCCCTCAAGGACCATTGTCTTTCCAGCATTCAGCGCCCCTTCATACGACTTCTTTATACTGGCTCTTAAAGCCTGCTTTTGCTGCTCTGTCATAAACTCTTTGTTTTTCAGAATGAGGCAGCCAGATGGCCGCCCCCCATTTTGAAGCAGCGATAAATTATGTGACGACACGGCATTATATTGATCTATCGCTATTGCAGCGGCCTCAATGGGACTCAATCCATAGAAATCATCCAGCGGGTTAAAGAATTTAAGGTGCAAAACTTGCTTTCTCTTAAATTTGGTTGAATAGGCAGGAATTTGTCTATTTTGACCATAATCATATCCGGTCACCTTGCCCATTTTATCTGCTTTAACCTTCACTCTGTCAGGCCTAAGCAAATGCATGGTTATCGGTAATTCCTCGTCTTCATAGTGCAAATAAATATATGCATTACCAGACATCAACAGGTGGCAAGCCAAGGTTTCCATGAACTCTGACCTGGTTTGATCGCTGTTGGGATGATCCAAAAGGTTAGCCACAATATGTTCACTGCTTGCCAGTGCAGTTCCAAAGCTGAACAGCTTCAAAGGCACGACGGCCATACCGCGGGATATTAGGTTGATGGCTCTGTAGACTATCACGTTCTTTTTATAACCCTCATTGGCTAAATTTTTATAGGCCCGCGGCGTCCATACTGGCGGCATGCCGTCGCTAAAAGCCAAAACGCTTGTACTATTTGACTTTCTGAATCCTGCCTTTAGCTTCAATAAGCTTTTTGTAAATTTGTTCATCAGTTTTATACTGTTGTTACAATCAATCGATAATGCATTTTAATAAAATTTACATTAAAATTAAAGCAATTTTTAATAATACATTAAAAATCAATTAATTATAAACTTTTTCTAATGGAAAATTGTGGTGAAAGCGGCAAGATTTTAGAAAAAATTGACCAGACAATCTCACTTTCTAATTTTTACAGAAGAAGGGGGGGGGGCGAATTATGATGCTGACTAGTGATGCGGAATTTGGGGATATTTGAACGCAACTGCAGAATTTGCCTGTCTTCATCAGAATTTAGATTTATTTAATAAATAACTTTGCAAATTAAATTTGGTGCCGTAAACTAAATTCTGGTTAATTGTTTTAATAACGAGGTAAATCATGCTTACTTTTCTGAAAAGTACTTTTTATTGCTCATCGTTTATCGTTTTGGGCCTGTGTACTAACTCTTTATCTCATGCGACTCTTTCTAGGCCTAGTGCTTTCTTTGCTTTAATGGAGAGAAGCCCAAGCGAAGATCAGACGGGGGCGGTACTAAAAAGCTCAGATGGCAGAACATGGGAGGTTGTGCCATCAAACAGCCCTGATTTTGCGTATACGCTTCAATTCCCTTTTGGAACTGCATATGGCAATGGGGTACATATTGCCCCAGAGATGTCGAGTACTAGCGGTAACGATGGTGGAATTTTAATCAGTCGAGACGGGGGGGGTGACCTGGATATCACGAGCCTTAGGTGATTTCCATGTTTACGGAGCTGCTTGTGGGGCAGGGCAATTCGTCGCTGTAGGAGCAAGGGGGAATGAGATGGGTAAAAAGATTATGGCCGCCGGCCCAGATGGGGAAGTTTGGACAGTGCGGTATTCAGAAAACGCTAAAACTGATGGTACTCATCTTAATCAGGTCGCTTGGTTTGAGGCAGCGGGAAAATTTGTTGCTGTAGGAAATCATGGCGCAATATTCACCAGCGTGGATGGTAACGGTTGGGAAAAGAAAATTATTAACCGTAAAGCTACGTATAACTTTGTCGCTTGTGTAGGCGATACACTTGTTATTGTGGGAGACAAAGGCAGGGCACTTAACTCCAACGATGGCACACACTTTAATGTGATGCGGCGAGCAGATAGGGGTAATCCTGATCTTTACGGAGTAGCTGGTGATAATGCGGGGACGTTTGTAGCAGTTGGTGAGTATGGAATAGTGTTAACCGGCCAAAGAGGAATGTCGTGGGAATCTATTGATGTAGGCACTACAGAGAGATTTTGTGGGGTCACTTATCGGCAAGTGCGCTGAGGTATTCAAAAATTCAGCTGTCGGGCTCGTCGCCTGAAGTGTATTTACTATTCCCCCCCCCCCTTTTTTTGGGGGGGGCATAGCTTTATCTTTAGGAAGACTTTTCAGATGATTAAGTAAATCTGATAGCACATCGCTAAGATAACGGCTCGAGAGTCTTTACATCTTTCTCGATTGTTAGTTCTTTTAATCAAAATTCTTTTAATTTAAAATTGTAAAGCTTATTCAAATAAGAGCTTAATTTACAGTTACAGCTTGCCTCTTTCATACATAGCAGATGGTTTTGCTAAAACCCTTTTAGTTTCGTAGAGCGCTAATAATATTTTTAAATCACAAATGGCTTCAAAGATAAGCCTAAGGGCCCATCTCAAAAAAACACGTCATCTTAATGAAAAATTAATACTTTATTGCAAAACTCTGGGCACTAGATGTTTAGCGAGGAGTTACTGCAATGGCTGGAGCAGAGATTTCAAGTAGTCGTGAGAGAAAAGACTGCGAAGCATTATGTATATCCTTCACTGAAGGACAGACTGAAGCAATAGATGCTCTAACTATAGATATTAACAAGCAAGATATTGCAAATAAGACAACGAATAAAACCGTGATCAAAGCCAGTAATTCCGCCAATTGTGAGGTTAGCATCCTTCCCGTTCATCATATAATCAATAACAAATCATTTTTAAGGCAAAAGTCCTCTCTATCAACTCGCTCAGATCAAGTCAATTTACCTAAATCTTATAAACGTCTAAGTAAATTTAGCGCTCAGTCTAATAAGGCGCAGCGGGAGCTGCGGCTTGCAAGCGCATATGATAAGACGTTGCCACGGTTCGTTAAATATCTAAGCGGGTTAACTAAGAAATTTAATAACACGCAGTTAATACAGCAATTTAGAGAATTAGCCAACTGTACACAGTTGGCAATGCAAACATCTAATATTTTTGGTTAAAGGAGAGGCATAGACATGTTTTTGATTCAAGCATTCAACAATTCAGTTAGGGCGGTCAACATGAATAAACACACATCGAACAGTTCAGTTAAAGAGGTAAATATGAACACGCTAATTAATCGCTTAGGCAAGCTTAGAACAATCATCAAAGCACTTGTAGCAAAGTCCGAGAATACGCAGCAGAAGCTGCGGCTCGCAGGTCAGCAGGACCTGCTCGATGGATATTATTCTACATCAGACAAACTTTATCGACTTAAAACAGTTTCGTTAATGGAGGGTAACATGAGTAAAAATAAATCAGCGCAGTTTTCAAAACGTCACATCTGGAGCCTGAGGAGCTTCAAGGCCGCCTTTGCTGCTGTGGCTGCGGCTCTGTGCTTTGCGGGTCAAGCAGCCTCTGTGTACAATGCCTTTGGTACTAATATGGGAGACCAAAATGGCTTGAATGATAATGCTAGACGCGCTGCCCAGTCTGGCATAGTCCTTCAATTAGGTGCAGATCTGGGAACTCCATCTACTTTCACGGACATTTTAGGGCAAATCCAAACGTTGAAAGACGCAGGAAGAATCGTAGTCTCAGACCAAGATCTTGCATTGCTTAACCAAGCTGCCAGCATGTTTAGCCTACCTAATAATAGCCCGCTTACAGCCTTCTTTGACGCAATCATCCAGACTTCAGATTCATTGAGGAGATTTGCCATTTTCTTTGCAGTAGAGCCCCCAGCCACTTATCCTGCGCTGCTTAATTCTATCGACTTAGACGAATTCCCACCCTTATTAGCCCAAGCGGCCATCTTGGTTGGCTCGGATTCTACGTCAATCCCAAGCATAATCTCAACTGCTGCAGGTATAGACCTAACCGCAGCTGCCGCCCTCATTAATGCAGGAGTACCGGCTACTGTTCCTGAAGTTCGTGATGCGCTTGTTGGTATAACCAATCTATCTGCTGCCCAAGCTCGCCTTGGCGCAGGTGCAACAACAATCGTCAGTGTAGTTGATATATCAGCTGGATTTAATGTTGGTAATATTGTGCCTCGGATGGGCAGTAGCACAAACACCATTCATGCGCTTCTCGTCACTTTGAATGGCACAGGCGTTGGAACTCACTTAAACACCTCACTTACTGTGCTGGGCATTGGGGATGGAGTAACTCACAACATCCCAGGGGTGCTTGAAGCTGTGGCTGGAATCTCGGATGGAGACTTAACAAGTGCTCAGACTTTGCTTGGAGCTCCAGCAAAAACCCCACAAAGCATAATCTCAACTGCTG
>JAISFO010000029.1 GCA_031263535.1 Holosporales bacterium | reverse complement strand
CGGAGATTAAAGATTGTTTCAGGGATAGCGGAGGGTCGCGGTCCCATAAATATAAAACAAAGCCTCCACCGCCAGCCCCTGTGGGTTTTACGGCAATTGCGCCAGCCGATGTTAAGCTGTCCATGCTTTGTTGAAGAGGTTTGGTTATAAGGCCCCAATCCCTAAAGCATTCGCGGGCAATATCTATGCCTTGGGCAAGGCGGCTAAGACTCTGATCAGAAAAATCCTCAATCAGCGTTTTCAGGCAAACTGTTGTCGCGCTTTCCATTCTGTCGTACAGAATTTCGCTGCTCGCGCTTTGAACATGTTTAACTGCGTCGGAGGTTTTGCTGCCCATTCCACTTGAGGATAGATACAACTTTGGCTTCCAGGTAGGGGTTAGCGTTTTTATGTCGGCGGGGCTTGAGAATAGTACCGGTCGTCCAGCTGCAACGACCGCTATATCCAAGCCGCTGCTGTTGCTGTGAAAATTGTTTTCAAGCACTGTTGCAAAAGGCAAAAGCTTGGCTTGATTTATGTACCCTCTGTTTATGAACCATTTGGCCGCTAGGACGCAGATGGCTGCCGATGCCCCTAAGCCATATCCTATATCGATGTTTGAGGATATTTGAAAACTGCCCCAATGTTTTGGGATTGGAATGTTGGCTAAGCCGGCCCCGTGTACAAGCGTCTTTTTAAAAATTTCGCCTAGTTCAGGGGGATTTTGCGAAATAAAGGAGCTTTCCTCTCTTGCGGTCCAAGTAAGACGCATCTTTTTGTCAGGCAACGGAAACGCAATCGCATGTCGGTTATGCACGACCGCATGTTCTCCAGACAATATCCATTTACCGCTTGCTTCTGTAGTTTCCGTCATTTATTAGCTTAAAATCAGCCAGCTCAGGTAGATTATAAAATTGCCTTTGCTGTTCGGATTGATCCTGCCGCCAGAGCAAATGCACGTTGGCCCCAGCGTCCATGGTTGCAACCGGTCCGTCGCCATATGTTGACCAGAAAGATCTGATGGCGCTGAGTACTTTTACGCTGTCACTGGATATATAGGAAAACGGCTCGTCGCAGGTTGCAAACAGCGCGTGCATATCTGCAAATTCTGCCCAACAGATTTTAAACACCGCGCGCCAATCGCCAGATTCCAGCGCTTTTATCAGCTGCTTCAATCGAATTTCGACCCTATCTGCGCGATCTTTGTGCAGTAAGCTGGTTTTTACCAGCCTGTGAGCTTGGCTTGACGACACTTCCTTGGCTTTATCGGAAACTATTATTATCTGGTGAAATAGATGATCAAATTCACCAAAACTAAGGCTCTTAACCTCTTCTTTATTCCAAAGCGCCCAGGGCGAAAAAAAGGACCTGCATGACGAGCCCGACCCAACACGACTTAGCGCGGCCATCTGCTCAACCGACAATTCCGCTTCCCCTTTCAGCTCACAAATCGCTTGAACGGCTGCTTTGGTCAGGGCCGCAAAGCTTGAGGCCGAGCTTGCGATACCTGCGCCTTTTGGGAAATTGTTACCGGACTTGAGGATAAAATTACCGCTGAATCTAAGGCGGCTTTTTATAAATCCCAGATGCCTAAGATATTTTGATTGCTCTGCTTCTGACAGATTTGTACCGGCAAAAACGCTTCCGTCGTCGAACGATCGCCAACAGTCACCAGCCGTATCATCGGCAACCTCAAGCTCTGCCTTACTTATAAAGTTGTGGCTCGTAAAGGACAGCGAAGCATTAAGTGGAATGTTCTGCTTTTCGTCCAGTTTGCCCATATACTTGATCAAGGCTATATTGGATGGGGCGCAGGCAACCCAGCTCATCGTATATTAAACTCCAAACCTGGGGATAGGTTATCGCTACTGCTAACATAGGCCAACCCCAGACTGGTCGCAAACGTCTTGGTCTGTTCTTTACTTGTTGAGCCGCACAAAACCAAAACCACATCTGCGCCCAACGCTCCGCACCCTTTGGCGGCAAGAACATCTTGCGATTTGCCCAGCTTATCAAGGATTGTTTTAGTAGCCGGATGTACCAGCCGCATATCCAGCATAAGCTCGGCGTATTTATTTATCGCCCTTATCAATAAGTCGCAGGATCTATCTGTAAAAGCGCTGTACGCCATATCTACGACCGAAGACAAAGCGGAGTATTCAGCCCTAGCTGGTTTAGCCTGCTTTAACCCCTTTAGGTGCTTGTGTGTTTGTATCTTTACGCCAGTCTTGAATATCAGCGCAGTTATGTCTTTGAATGGCCATCCAATATCTTTTGGGTCGCTGGTAGGCGAAAGGTACGTAACTCCACCATTGTACTGAGCGGCTACATCTGCTCCACTTGGCCTGACGTTATCTTTTAGCCCAGCGGATATTGCTCGATAATACTCAAGCGCTTTTGAAATACTAAACTCTTCATTTTTAATTAAGGTCACAGCGCGATATGCCATAAGGAACTTAGCGCTTGAGGCCCCAAACCCTCCGCCACCTGAATGAGGGTCGGAAAATTTAAGTCTATAGTGGCTAAATACATCTGCATAATCGCGAGTCAGCACATAAAATGGTGATTGCCCACCGACATGCGAAGTATCGTCGTTTTCTGCAGGCTCGCCAACCAGAAAACAGTCTAAATTAAATCTGGGATGGGTGCTTAGGAGTATCGCGCAAAACCGCCCCAGCACGGCATATTCGCCAACCAAGAATGTTTTGCTCGGCGCACTTAGATTTATGTTGCCGCTATGCATCATGACGCGGGATAGATTATAGATTTCCGCCTTTGCAGAAGAATCGGGCCTACTCGCCTTTGCCAAGGCAGACCGACCTTATCGATTTCCAGGCTTTTATCAAGCCAAACGCCTGCATAAGCTGTATATCCTTTGATAAGCGTTCTTTAAGCGACATTTTATACAGATCAAATTCCGAATCCTCGTCCGCTTTTTGCTTATCGGCTTTATCGTGTTTGCCGGCTTTCTTGCCCTTGATTTTATCTAAGACGAGCTTGTCATGCTGCTCTATTTTCTTAAGCTCTTTATCTAAATCCTCCTCACTTATATTCTTTTTCTCTTTGGGCTTCTCGTCTTTATAAAGAGCGTTATGAAGATCTTCCTCACGGACGAAAACAACGTCCTTGAACGGCTTTATTTTGGCCATATCGATCTCTATATCTGGCGTTATGCCTTTTGCCTGGATACTTCGTCCGCTTGGCGTAAAGTACCTGGCCATGGTCAATTTAACACCGGATTCCTTTGAAATCGGTATAACACGCTGCACAGATCCCTTGCCAAATGACCGCATGCCAACTATCAACGCGCGCTTATGGTCTTGCAAAGCGCCTGCAACAATCTCTGGCGCCGAGGCCGTAGCACTGTTTACCAGGACTACCAGCGGTCGGCCTTCCAGCTCATCTTTATGACTGGACTTAAACTCTTGCTGTTCATTGTCATTACGCGCCTTTATAGAGACAATAAGCTTATCTTTAGGCAAAAAGGTTTCGGCCGCAGCTATTGCCTGATCCAGCGCTCCACCAGGATTGTTGCGCAGATCAAGCACAACCCCAACAAGATTTTTACCAAGCTTTTCATTAATTTCCTTCATTGCTTTGCGAAGGTTGCCCCCCACATTCTGGTCAAATACGGATATACGTACATAAGCAACGTTGTCCAAGACCTCATACTTGACCGATTTTACTTTTATAAGGTCGCGTTTGATCGATACTTCAAAAAGGTCCTTGTTAACCCTTTTGATCTTAAGCTTTACCAAGGTGCCAGGCTTGCCGCGCATACGCCTTACCGCATCATCCGCCGACATAGACTGAACAAGCTCTCCATTTATGTGGGTTATCAAATCACCGGCCTTCAGCCCAGCACGATGCGCTGGAGTATCGTCTATAGGCGCAATAATCCTTACGAAACCGCCGTCAATTGTTATCTCTATGCCAAGGCCACCAAACTCTCCGGACATATGCTCAAACAAAGCCTTAAACGCCTTTGGCGGAAGATAGCTGGAATGCGGATCCAACGCTGGCAGCAGGTTGTTTAAAGTGATCTCTACTAGCTTTTCGTCAGAAAGCTCTTGGACATAGGCTGATCGAATCAAATTCAAAATAGCGTTTAGAAAAGCGCGTGCCTGATGTTCTTTGGGAACTTGTTTTTTGATCTCGTCTGGGATTTGCAGCGCCGGCTCATCGGCGGCAAAGCAAAAATTATGACAAAATATTAGCTGAAGCAATAAACAAAAAAGACATTTTTGCATTTTGTGCAGCTGATTAAATTTAGCTTAGAGTTATAATACCACCTACACGCTGCCTTTTCAATAACCTGCAAAGTTTAACGTCATGCCATTCTGCTATGTTCATCAGGCTGGGGGGAGTGACAGTTATGGATTTCACAAACTGCTGAGATTCAGACTCAGCGCCCCTCCCCCCTGAGATAAGGATAGCACAGGGGGGGGGCGACTTTACTTCAATTACTAATAAATGATTGTTACATCGGCTGGCTTGTTGGTTATGTTAACCAATCCCTGGCGGCTTGTGTGAAGCTTAAGCTCTGAGGTACCAGTGCAACCAGTTAAAATAAGTGTTGTGAGATTAGTTAAGCTCGTCATATTCAAAGTGCCTGACAGTTCGGATCCGCTAAGGTCAACCGTAGTTATCCCAGTGTTAGTTAAATTAAATTTGCTCAAGTTGGTTGCGCTGATAACACAATTTTCTAGCGTAATTCCTGACAAGCTCGTACAACCAGAGAAGTTTATGCTACTGGTTACCGTTTGCAGGGCAGAGAAGACAGCCGTGCCATCCAGCCCTGTACATCCGTTGAAGTAGATATTTATCTCGCCTCTTTGCAAAGCAGGGAATGAAGGGGCGCCGGTTAGGCCTGTAAGCCCGCTGAAGTTGATAGTAGGAATACCGTAATTATTGGCTGCTTGTCAGATAAGTTTTGCCAATTGCACGGGAATGGACGGTGAGGCTCCAGCTTTTTCTAGCCTAACAAGCTTTACTACAGGTTATGGTGGTTTTTCTGGTATCAACTTCCAAGGCTGCACAAGACTAACTGGCGCACCTTCCTTTCCAGTACTTACAACTTCGAACGGAAATCTAAACTTCCAAGGCTGCACAGGATTGAATGGCACGATTGTCTTCTCCGCTTTGCAAGCAGCCGCAAACATAAACTTCTCTGGCTGCACGAGTTTGGCAGGAATCACGTTAGAAAATTGCACCGCCAGTGCAGGCAATTGGAGCGGGATCAATTTAACTAACACCGGAATAACTACGGTTAATCTTAGCGGATCTGCATTATCCGGCGTTCTGGACATGAGAAGCTTGAGAAGTTTAGAAACGATTATTTTGACTGGGTGCACTGGTACTCCAGAATTCAAGCTATACACAACACTCCAGGATTTGGTTAATGTAGTTGACGCTCCAGTCGATCCAATAATCACCTACAGTAATTGAGGCTTCGATTGCTAAAGCAGACGTAGATATACCTTCGAAAATATTTTGTGTATGCTGAAATTAGGATATGAGGGTTCGGCATAGCGCGTGCAATTGAATAAGGAAATAAAGGAAATATTGGATTGGTGCTTTTGCGCCGGCATTCGCGATATTGTGCTGAACGACAATACTCGCGCCAAGGGCCTGATTAATGAAAAAAGCATTGACGTCAAGGCTGGTATTAAAAAACCTTTGCCGCAGGGCGAGTATTTAAAAGATATACAAAATGCCCAAACCCTTGAGCAATTGCGGCAAGTGCTGGCGGATTTTAAGCTGTCGCCCCTGAAATTAACCGCGCAAAACCTTGTGTTTTCAGACGGCAATCCTTCGGCAAAAATCATGCTTATAGGGGAAGCCCCAGGCGCAGACGAAGACCGCCTAGGTAAGCCATTTGTCGGGCTTAGCGGGCAGCTGCTTGACAAGATGCTTAAGGCGATAGGGCTTGATCGAGCAAGCGCATACATAAGCAATATCGTCCCTTGGCGACCGCCGGGAAACAGAACGCCTACCACCGAAGAAATCGCCATGTTTTTGCCGTTCGTCCACAGGCATATAGAGCTTGTCGCCCCTAAGGTTATCGTTTGCGTTGGAGGGACCTCGGCAAAGGCTTTGTTTAATGGTGTTGACGGAGTTATGAGGATGCGGGGGAAGTGGCTGGATTTCAAAATCGAGAAAAGTGGATTTTCAGCCGATGCAATGGTGATATTTCACCCTGCTTATTTGCTTCGGTCGCCTGGTCAGAAGGTCTTGGCCTGGAACGACCTGCTTCAGATTCAGCAACGCCTGGCCGAATATGCCTGACTACCTTACAGAGCAAAGCATCGGCGGGCGTGTTGCCGGCATCGATGAAGTTGGGCGTGGTCCTTTGGCCGGTCCAGTGGTGGCCTGTGCGGTTTGGCTTAATCCTGACGAAGTGGATGGGGTACTGCTGTCGCAGCTCAATGATTCTAAACTTATACCAAAAAGGCGCAGAGAGGCTTTGTCGCAGGAGCTAATCAGCCTTCCAGCAGCGCACCTAAGGTATTCCATTGGCCTGGCCAGCGTTGCCGAGATAGACCGGGTAAACATACTGCAGGCCACTATGCTTGCCATGCAGAGAGCCTATGACGGCATAAGCAGCGCTGTGGACAGTATAATCGTCGATGGAAACAAAGTGCCCAGCGTATCTTGCCCGGCTTTGGCGATAGTTGGCGGCGACAGGAAAAGCTTGTCCATAGCCGCGGCCTCGATCATAGCCAAAGTCCACAGAGATTCGCTTATGGAGCTGTTGTCAAAGCAGTTTCCAGAATATGGCTGGGACCGTAACGCCGGATATGGAACCAAGGAGCATCTGGCCGCAATCGATAAATTTGGCCTGACTGAACATCACAGACGAAGCTTTTGCAAAAGATTCTTATAGCACTGTATATTCGTACTTACAGTGAGGGGGCATCATATGCTTAAATTAATGATAAGCGGCATAACCGGCCGGATGGGGCGGCTGGTGGCAGAGCTTGCGGGTTCAGATCCGGATATAACGGTAATTGGTGGAACGAGCCAGCATGTCGTATCAGAAAATTTAGCGCGTGATGGCCAAGCCGTCGCAATCAGCACTGAGCCTGAGCAATTTGTCCCTAAAAGCGACGTTATAATTGACTTTTCCGCGCCGTCTGCCCTTGAAAAACTGCTAAACATTGCCGTTAAATACAAAAAGCCTTTGGTAACTGGAACTACCGGATTTGCTGATTTATCGATGCTGGAGAAAGCGTCTAAATCTATACCAGTATTCTACAGCGCTAACTTTAGCAGTGGGATCCACCTGATAAACAAGCTTATTCCCACTATACTTAAGGCTATGCCGATTGAGGAATATGATGTTGAGCTTATTGAAACACATCATCGTGGCAAGAAAGACGCTCCGTCGGGAACAGCTTTAACGATTGGACAGAACATAGCGAAAGCTTTGAGTAAACAACTAAAAGATATACTAAGGAATCCATCTGATCCAAGAAAATCAGGTGAAATAGGAATCTCTTCAATACGGGGCGGTAATGTCTTTGGCGAGCATGAACTGATGTTCCTTGGTCAAGAAGAAACCTTAGCAGTCAAACATACCGTCATGGACCGCAAAGTATTTGCCCGCACCGCTGTCAAAGCAGCCCAATGGTTGGTTCAGCAACCTTCAGGCTTATATGGTATGGGGGATATATTTTAGTGCCCAAGCTTGGGCTACTAAACCGACTGTGGGGCTAGTTGAACGGTGAACACTGCTTAAATAAGCCAGAAAATTGTGGCCAATAAGCTAACTCCTGCCCTTAAATAAAGGCAGGAGTGATTTCTTTTCTAAACTATCTTTTAAAGCAAAGAGGTGTCGAAATACCCGACTACTAAAAAGATTTCCTTGACTAGGCTGCGACTTATTTCTACGATTGGCTCTTGTTCAATGTGATTTAAAGAGCCGGCATCATGGACAGCTGATGGAGATTTGCTCAGGCCGCTTTTCTTGAAATCCTCCATCTTATCAACAGCACATAAATGCACCGTGCTAGGAGAAACGCCCCAAACCTTACGTAACAGGACCGCGTTGTTCTTAAGAGACGCAATCACTAAAGCCTCTGGCACAATATTCGCGCTTGGCACTGCGTACACAATCGCCTTGTGACAGAAATGTGGCTCAAAGTGACCGTTGGTTTTTATGGCAATCGCATCTCTGCGAGTAGCAAGCTCTGCTGGACGATACTGACTCTCCCCCTCAATGACACGCATAATCAGGTGATCAGACTCTGAATGACACAATTCATACGTCGGAATGTCAACACGGCTTTCAAATACATTCCTATGAAACGGGGTGAACACTCTGCGTATATGCCTTGGGCCGCCAGGGATATAGCCGCTTGCCGGCACACGAGGCTGCCCCATAACCTTGCCGATATCACTGCCGGTATAGTCATGCAATAATTCAGATGGATCGCACCCAAAAGCATTGGACAAGCGTGATATAAGGTCAGTGTTAAGTCGACGAGACCCGGACTCAAGCCTTGAAAGATAAGATACTGATATTCCAGTCAACTCAGAAAGACCCTCAAGAGTCAACCCAGTACTTTTCCTTAGGAATTTAAGGTGAGAACTAAATTTGACCTTTTTCTTTCCTTCCAAAGCGCCTTCATATTGACCGCCGAATCCTTCCGTCGATTCTTTTTTAATTTTTGCTATTGCCATATTTAAAACTCCATACCAATAAAAACGAATATACACCGTAATGGCCGCAGCCACTCTTCTGTCAATTTACATGACAGAAACAACGCTTATATTATTAACTAAAATTCGACAGTTGTCAACAGCGCTTTTGCATAAAAATTTAGTAATTTTTTTATAGAACAATTTCTCTCTTAAATTTCTATAACCGTGCTATTTTAAAGGCATTTGGCGAGAAAACGACGAATAAACAAAAATTAATACATATGCTTAGCACAAAAGAAAATCATAATTTATTTATTTTATCCGCTCCTTCATGTGGCGGAAAAACCACTGTCGCAAAAATTCTGGTTGCGCATGACGACAAAATCAAGCGCTCAGTGTCTTTTTGTACTCGTAACCCAAGGGTTAGTGAAGTTAATGGCCAAGATTATTTCTTTATAGATCGGGGTAGATTTTTGTCGATGAAGAATGGCGGAGAGTTTCTTGAGTATGCCGAGGTTTTTGGTGAGTTATATGGAACGTCTTTAAAGTATATTGAGTCGCTTTTGGACGCGGGGTTTGATGTGCTGCTTGTACTGGATACGCAAGGATACGCTCAGGTTAAAGCAAATCTAAAAGAGAAGGCTGTTGGGATATTCCTGCTGCCAAAGTCTTTGGACGTTTTAAAGGAAAGGATGGTTAAAAGAGGCCAAAACCTTCCCGAGGATATGGAAAACCGGCTTGCTCAAGCTAAACAGGACATAAGCAAAGCCCCTACATATGACTATACGGTTATAAATGACAATCTGAAAATGGCCGTAAACGAGGTGCAGCGGATAATAAAGGCTGTTAGGGCTTTTAGTAAGTTGTCGATATAAAATTGTGAAGATTCATCTTAGTCAAAATTAAATATTTGTCTTCCGTTAAGGGCAACCAGTTTAGTTATTGCCTGATTTTATACGCCTGACAGATTGAAGTGATATAGGGGGAGCATCCAAGTTTTCTTGCCGCCACATGTACCTGTCCATTACAGCAAGCGTGTAATGCGCTTTTGTACATACCATCTTTAGAGCCGCCGT
>JAISFO010000028.1 GCA_031263535.1 Holosporales bacterium | reverse complement strand
GATTTCTCTAGCGCGTTCAATCGCATAGACGTGATTCTTATGCCAACGGCGCCTTCCGGTGCGTTTGCGATTGGGGAAAAGCAGGACGATCCCGTAACTATGTACCTAAACGATATTTTTACCGTGCCCGTAAACATAGCGGGCCTGCCAGCGATATCTGTCCCGGCCGGCGTTGACAGTCGCGGCCTACCTTTGGGCATTCAGCTTATCGCCTCAAGCTTTAACGAAGAGGCTCTTTTCAAGGCAGGACACGTCATAGAATCTTCCTCTGGCTTTGCTGCTTGGCGTGAAGGAGGATCGTCGTCATGAGCATCGCGCAAAGAAACTACACTACGCCTCTTTATAAAGGCGATTGGGAAGTTGTGATAGGGATGGAGGTTCATGCTCAAGTCATTTCGCAGTCAAAGCTGTTTTCTGGCGCGAGCGCGGCCTTCGGCGCAGAGCCGAATTCGCAGGTATCATTTGTTGATATGGCTTTCCCTGGGATGCTGCCGGTTATAAATGCATTTTGTGTCGATCAGGCGATTAAGACGGGCTTAGGGCTTAATGCCCAAATAAACTTATGGTCGCGTTTTGACCGCAAAAATTACTTCTACCCAGACCTACCCGCGGGATACCAGATATCCCAGTTTTACAGCCCTATAATCGGTCCCGGGTGGGTGAATGTGCGGTTGGACGAAGTAAGGGCTTTTGGCTTAAGGATTAATCACATACACCTTGAACAAGATGCAGGAAAAAGCTTCCACGACCAGCACCCGCATAAATCCTATATAGACCTGAATCGCGCTGGCATAGCGCTTATGGAGATTGTGACCGAGCCAGACATGCGCAGTAAAGAAGAGGCCTCGGCCTTCCTGCGTACTTTAAGGACGATTCTCAGGTATCTTGGTACGTGCGACGGCAATATGGAGGAAGGCAGCCTGCGCGCAGATGTAAATGTCTCCATAAGGCGGCCAAATGAAGCGCTTGGCACCAGGGTAGAGGTCAAAAACATCAACTCATCCAGATTTGTCGAGCAGGCAGTAGAGTTTGAGGTTTTCAGGCAAATTGAACTGCTTGAAAATGGCGAAAAAGTTATACAAGAAACGCGCTTGTTTAACTCCTCAACCGGCGAGACAAGATCTATGCGCTCCAAGGAGGATGCTCAAGATTATCGCTATATGCCCGATCCGGACTTGCCTCCGCTTATCTTAAGTGAAGAAAGGGTCGAAAGCATACGCAAGACTTTGCCTGAGCTCCCTGATAGTAAACTGGCTAGGCTGCAGGAAGACTATGGCTTGTCTTACTATGACGCTGCGTTGATTACGTCGGAATGTGGAAATGCAGCCTATTATGAGGAATGCTTGGTTGTAGAGGCGGAAAAGTCCGGCGGCAAAGTTTCCAATGAAAAGGCCAAAATGCTGGCCAATTGGTTTACCGGCGACTTGTTCGCTTATCTTAATAAAGCCGGTTTGGACTTAAGTGCATCAAAAATTTCGCCGACATATTTGGTTGAACTTGTAGACCTTATCTGTGACGGAACTATTTCAGGGAAAATAGCAAAAGACGTCTTCGACCTCGTCTGGTCCAGCGGAGAAAGCCCGGCCGCTGTGGTCGAAAAGCAAGGGATGCGACAGGTAACGGACTCTGCCGCTATTGAGGCCGTAATAAGCAAGGTTATCAGCCAAAATCAAGACAAAGTGCAAGAGTACCGCAGCGGTAAAGACAAGCTATTTGGCTTTTTTGTTGGGCAAGTTATGAAGGAGACAGAGGGGAAAGCAAATCCTCAGATGGTTAATGATATTTTAAAGGACAGATTGTCAACTGATTCATGAAAATGCTTTCCAAAAACACTAATAGGTTTTTTAGGCTTCTGCTTTTTGTTTTGCTGATACTACCCCTTCTAGGCTGTGGCAAAAGGGGAGAGCTAGTCGCGCCAGGGAAGGAAGAGGTCCCGTACCCCAGGACTTACCCTAAGGCGGATATGCCGATCTGACTCGATACTAATCGCTAAACATACAACAACGAAACAAAAGTAAATGCTATTTAGGACGGTCAAAAAATCTGTCTTTGCTGTGAATCTAGCCAGTCCAGATTTCAGGCCGGTTTTATAATAATCTTAAAGCAAGCAAAAAAATATTTTGACAAAAGTATAATAATATGTCATATATACGTTCATTAGATTTTTAATAAAGGGAAAATATGAAAAACGTTATAATGATAGTATTGACAATTGTGTTGCTTGTACCTGAATTCGCAGACTGTAGTCGAGCTGCAAAACCTTGGCGAATTACCCGTAGAAGGAACTATTTATAGAAAGGTTGGTGATGGAGCTGCTGATGCCATGTTGGCAACGACAAAATCTTTCTGCTATCCCAGACATCTCATTTGTGAAAATGGACAGGTCTTTACAATTTTACATATAAGAAGCCCTATTAATAGACCAAGCCTGCAATCCGCATGCATTCCGTCCAGTGCACAAACGCTTGACAGCGGGTGTTTTAGAGACTGCTTTAGGCTAAGCAACGTAGCGTTTGAGTTTAACTCAAAATTGACAAGGATCTCAGATTCTGCCTGCCGTAACTGTCCTTCTCTGGTGTCTATATGCATTCCATCCAGTGTACAGGTGCTCGGCAAGTGGTGTTTTGAACAATGCCGCAGCTTAAGCAGTGTAACGTTTGCGTTCGGTTCGCGATTGACAAGGCTTTCAGAGTATACCTTTGACCGCTGTTCTTCTCTGACATCCATATGCATTCCGTCCAGTGTAGGGGTAATTTCCTCGGAGTGCTTTGACAGATGTTCAAGTTTAAGCGTAGTAACATTTGGGTCCGGCTCAAAGCTGAGAGCGATCGAAAGTCAGGCCTTTTCTGGATGTTCTTCTCTAAGATCTATATGCATTCCGTCCAGTTTACAGACGCTCGGCAGCAGCTGTTTTCTGGACTGCCACAGACTAAGCAGCGTGACGTTTGGACCAGGCCCTCGAATAAGAGTGATCGAAAATAACACCTTTTCTGTATGCTCTTCTCTAGCATCCATATGTATTCCATCTAGTGTAGAAAGGATCGGCGCTATGTGTTTTTCAAGCTGTTGTAATCTAAGCAGCGTGACGTTTGAACCAGGCTCCCTAGTAAAAGTGATCGAAGATGGCGCCTTTTCTGTATGTTCTTCTTTAAAATCTATATGTATTCCATCTAGTTTAGAAAGAATCAAACACGATTGTTTTAATAGATGCTCCAGTCTAAGCAGAGTAACGTTTGAGCCCAGCCCCCGAACGAGGATGGTTGAAAGCTCTGCTATTCCTGCAGGAGTGACGGTTGTGGGCTATCCTTAGCACAGCCATGCTGGCGCACCAATTTATAAATAAGCCAAAGCCTACGCAAATTGTGAGATTTGCTACATCAAATATCCTCAAATATTATTATCAAGTGCAAATCGTGCAATTTGACTTTACCATGAATATCGTCGAACCCCCATTGTCAAGCCAGTTTGCAGGCCTATTCTGGCACTTTTTTAGTAATTATCATTAAAATGGCTGGTAAAAATCTTTTATCCGGAGCATATATTATTTGTCCATTCACCGGCTGATAATTATGCTCTCTCAATTGTTTAGGCCAGCATTCTTTTTCTTCTTTAAAGTGGGGCGCAAGCGCAAAATCTATAGACGCCTTTCCATCTAGACCTAAGAATCTAAGATAGAAATCGGCGTTCGCTTTGTATGCCTCTCGGCGTTCGCTTTGTATGCCTCACAGTCTTGCAAAAAGGTGCGCGAAGTATTACCAGACGGTGTACGCAAAAAAATATCAGAACTTCTGAAGGTGCCTGCGGGTTGCTTGTAGAAAAATACATAATTCGAATCTTTAAGTGTGACTTCAACTCGAGTAAACGATGTATCCTCGAGATAAGGCTGTACATCCGCATCACTATATGCTGATAGCAAGCGCGGAAAGACATTAGTAACAATAGATCCTCCCGGCTGTAATAAGACAAAAAGGTTAGTAAAAGTGGAGGGACTAAACGCATTGAATCCTTCTACTATAACGTACCTATATTTCTCTATACCAAAAGATTCTGGAGAGAAGTTATGTATATCGCAGTCTACATCAGGAAGAGTCAACGGGAATCGTTCAGTAGGAGCAGGATTATTTGTCCAGTTGACTAGCAAATAATTATATGGCCGAAGGTAACGATAACAGTCGAAACCTAGAGATCCCATAATGACCCCTCTTCCAGATCCAAAGATTACAATCGGAGGAATTCCCTTCTGCATAGCATAAGCAAAGTAATTTGCTATGTCTTTGAAGTTTATTCCATTATTACTTAAAAATGATAAGTCGGGTATTACCTCTAACCTCTTCACCAAAGGTGGGGCATCAGGGCCACATTTTTTTAGCATGCTTTCACCCGATATGCTCTTACATGTATCGTAAACTAATGGGTCGTGCTCACGCCTTTAAAGGCCCCCGGCCTTCCGGTTCCGGTATCAACGCTGGTTTCGCACAATAAACAGTATCATCAGGCAAAAAGCTAGCTTCAGGCATTAAAGGTGGTGAAAACGGTAATAAGGATGGTATCCGCCTCATACAATAAACAACATCACACGTCAATAGATGTGCAATAGGTAAAATAATTGTAAAATATTTCTGCATTAAGATTCTCTAAAATAGAATATATTTATATATATAATATAAAAAAAATATTTTGCCAAGTAAAAAATAATAAAAATTACCAGAATGAGTTATGAAAACGCCTTAAGCGTCTTAATTATTGTTTACTTGCAGAGATAGATTTTGAGATACTGTCCAGTAAAGCTTGTTTTGCAGTCAATAATTTTTTCTGGAATGGCGGAAATTACCAATTGTCCACCTGTGTATCCGCCTTCTGGGCCAAGATCTATTACCCAGTCGGCGGTTTTGATAAAATCCATGTTGTGCTCTATGGCAACGATGGTGTTGCCTTTGTCGACCAGCTTATGCAGCACCTTAAGCAGGTTGTTTATATCCTCAAAATGAAGTCCTGTCGTAGGTTCGTCCAGTATGTACAAAGTGCGCTCTATCTCTGGCCTAGACAGCTCTTTAGCCAACTTAATGCGTTGGGCTTCACCTCCAGACAGGGTGGTTGCGGGCTGGCCAAGCTTTATATAGCCTAAGCCCACGTCTTTAAGGAAATCCAGCTTCCTGACCAGCTTAGGAATTGCCCAGAAAAAATCCTTTGCCTCATCGACGCTTAAAGCCAGGATATCGGCTATTGATTTATCTTTATATTTTATCTCAAGCGTGTCCTCATTGAATCTTTGCCCCTTGCAAGCGTCGCATTCAACGAAAACGTCTGGCATAAAGTGCATAGCGACCTTTATATATCCTTCCCCCTTACAAGCGATGCACCGGCCTCCATCCACGTTGAATGAGAACCTGCCAACGCCGTACCTGCGTGCCTTGGCCTCAGGCAGCGCAGCAAAAAAGTCGCGAATCGTAGTGAAAATGTCCGTATAGGTCGCTGGGTTAGATCTGGGCGTCCGACCGATTGGCGATTGGTCGATATTGATGACCCTGGTTATAAGATCGTCCCCTTTTATACTAACGCCTTCAAAGCATTCCTGTGAGTCGCGATCTATTTTCTGCTTTAAGGCTGGATACAGCGTCTCCATCACCAGCGACGACTTGCCGCATCCGGAGACGCCAGTAACGCAGGTAAAACACCTCAGGGGAAACTCTACCGACAGATTCTTTAGGTTGTTAGTATTGACTCCGCTTAAGGATATATAGCCGTTATGTTCACGGCGCTTTTGGGGTATATCAATACGGCGCCGGCCGTTTAGGTATTGACCGGTCAGGCTGTTTTGGGCGGTTTTTATCCCGGACACATCGCCGCAGTAACACACTTCTCCACCAAAAATCCCCGCGCCAGGGCCAACGTCGATAAGACAGTCTGATTCTAAGATTGTTTCCTCATCATGCTCGATCACCATAACGGTATTGCCTAAATCCCGCAGATTCTTTAGGGTTTTTATAAGCCTCGCATTATCGCGCTGATGCAGGCCTATGGACGGCTCGTCGAGCACATACAAAATGCCGGTCAGTCCTGACCCGATTTGGGAGGCCAGATTTATGCGCTGGCTCTCACCGCCCGACAAGGTTGGTGCAGGCCGGTCAAGCGTTATATACCCAAGTCCTATGTCAATTAAAAACCCAAGTCTAGTGCTGATTTCCTTTATTATTTTCTCTGCAATAGCTTTGTTTTTCCCAGACAGACGTGAATTCAGATCGCCAAAAAACACCTTTGCTTCCGCAATGCTTAGGCTTGAGACGTCGCTTATGGTCTTCCCTTCGACCTTGACTAGCAAGGCGTCTTCGTTCAGCCGCTTACCCTTACAAGCGGGGCACACTTCGGTAAGCTGATACTGGCCAATTTCTATACGCCGCCAGACGCTTTCTGTTTTTTTGTATTGCGTTTCTAGGGCGGGGATAACCCCCTCAAAGCCGGCGGCTCCATAAAGTATATCCTGCCTAAGTTGCTCAGGCAGCCTGTTATAGATGGTAAACAGCGAAGCCTTATGCTTTTCAAACAGCGGAGACAGCAGTCGCTTTACGACCGCCTGTTCAAGCTTTGCCCACGGTTTAATGGCGCCAGTTAGAATATTCAAATGCCCGTTGGGAACGACAAGGCTTTCGCTGAATTTCTTTATAGCGCCCAGGCCATTGCAGGTCTTACATGCTCCCTGTGGGTTGTTGAATGAAAATAAGCTTGGCTCTATGTCCTTGAGGAAAAATCCGCTTTCTGGGCAGACGTACTTATTGGAAAATGTCAGGATTTTACCGCTGTCCGCATCCAATATCCGTATCACCCCGCCGCCGTACTGGGAAACAACCTCAAGCGAGTCTGCCAAGCGTCGCTTATTTTTATCACAAGCCTGAAGCCGGTCTATCACAACATCTACTTTCTTTTTGCTGTCCCCTATGATGAAATCTGCTACGTTAACGACCTCGCTATTTGACCAGATTCTTTCAAATCCTTGCTTTTGGATTGTTTTTATATCCTTGAGGCCCTTTATAACCTTTGGCGCCATGACATATATGTTGCGGCCAGCGTATTCGCCTAAAGCCTGTTCGATAATTTGGTTGATTGGCGTTACTACTATCGGCAGTCCTGTCGTCGGTGAGTGCAGAACGCCTATACGCGCGAATAACAGCCTGAAATAATCATATATCTCCGTCATTATCCCTACGGTCGATCTGGGGTTATGCTGAACGCCGCGCTGAGTCACCGAAATCGCAGGAGAAAGCCCCTTGACATCATCGCAATCTGGCTTTGGCATAATGTCCAAAAACCTGCGTGCATAGATGGACAAGCTTTCGATATATCGCCTCTGGCTTTCTGCATATATCGTGTCAAAAGCCAGCGAAGTTTTGCCAGAACCGCTTACGCCTGTGAAAACGACTAAGCTGTTTTTGGGGATGCTAATCGATATGTTTTTAAGGTTGTTGGTCCTTACGCCCTCTAGTACGATAAACTGCTTTTCCATTGCAAAAATATTTGAAAATTGTTGTAAAACCCACACTTGTCTGGGCCAGCCTAGCCCAAACCAACTGGTATTATACAACTAAATGGCAAATTACTGCAGGGAAAATGCAGGAAGAAAGGCTTTAACGATCCGAAGCATCAGGCTAAGGCATAAGATGAATGGATTCATTGCTGCTCGAGCAGTCCTACATATGCGTGTGTATGAACTGTTGCTATAGGTTTAGATTTTTAATGGACCAATCTCTTACTCTCAATAGCAGTAATACTCAATGGACCCGGGTAATAATTAACT
>JAISFO010000027.1 GCA_031263535.1 Holosporales bacterium | reverse complement strand
ATAATAATCTACGCGATTTCCGACTGTCTTATGAAATATACCGTAATGCCAGACTATTCGTTGTTTCAGGTTATATTTACCAGAGATTTGGTTAGGGTGCTGCCAATGCTGTTAGTTGCATCCCTAACTCCAAAGGGACTGATTTTCTACCTTAAAACGCGCCGCATGAAAGCCCATGCGGTTAGACTGGTGTTCAGTGTTCTAAACACGGCCTTTTTTCTGTTTGCTATTCAAACCACATGCTTAGTTAACGTCTATACAATGAGCTATACAACAGCGATATTTACAACTGTATCTGGATATTTTTTTCTAAAGGAAAAAGTCGACGCCAGGTTATGGTGGGCGGTGACAGCTGGCCTTGTAGGCGTAGTTATAGCCATGAATCCAGGTGGTTACTGTCTCGATTCAAAAACAGGGCTATTCTCCGCTTTAGCGGGGGCATTTTTTGCTTCTATGAATAAGATATGTATGCGTAAACTATCGACAACCGAGCATAGCCTTACCATTACAATTTACCCTAATTTGGTCACAATTATTCTGCTGGCACCGTTTTTGCCTTTCTTTTGGAAGTCGGTGCCTGCCGAACAATGGCCCTATTTTATTTCTATTGGGGTCTTACTCGCGACAGCCCAATACCTGATAGCTTTAGCTTTAAGCCTATCAGACAGCTCTGCTCTCGCGCCGCTTGATTATACTTCATATGCCTGGGTCTTTGCCTTGGATCTTATGATGCTGGGAACAACGCCAACATGCCAGAACCTAATCGGCGTAAGTATTATAATGCTAAGCGGTATTTATGTTTACTACAGGGCTAGACGACAAGAGAGGCCTAATAAACCCGCCCTATAATGGCGTCTTCCACGGCCTTTATTTCATTATTCGATGCGAAATTTTTATTCAGCAGGTCAGAAAGCTTGGATACTAAGCTGGGCATAAACTTAAAAAACTTTTTTATCAACAGCTCAATAAATATTCCGCGCTCTAAGGTCCATTTACAAAGATTCACACAACTTCTCATACGCATGCAATAGGAATTCTCGCTTCTTTTGGCGAGTATGCAGTATAGATAATCTCTAAAGCTTTGGCCGGTTGGTGTCTGCTCATTCGGGTAATGCTCTTGCATATAGTCCATAACCTTCCTGACATCCGTCATCCAATCGTGAAAAAACAAACGCATAAAAAAGGAATCTCCCTGCGATGCAGCTGCTTGAGATGACCCTTGCTGCCTTATATAAGTTGTATAGTTTATATGAGCGACTTTTCCTTTGGACAGTACGAAATAGCTGAAAAACAGCTCCATGGGACCAAAATCTGAAAGAGCAAGTTTGTCCATATCCTCGTACATTTGCCTTAGAACATCGGTCTTAAAAACGCTGTACCATAAAGAGCAGCATGACGGCTGCCATGATGTAATTCTCTCAGCTATAGAGTCTTGATCTACTTTCACAGGAAAGTCCATGTCGTTACAGTAATATTTTTGCCAGAATATATACCTTCCGCCAGGCTTAGAAACGTCAGGGTCTAATATCAAACCTCTAACCCGACCATTGCATCCTACGCAATCTGTGCGATTTTCCAGACAGTTTAAAGCTGCCTCCTGGCCGCTTACAATTGGAAAGTCGTCATTATCACATAGCATTACATATGGCGTTTGCACCAAAGCAGAAGCCAGTCGCGCTTTCCTGGCGTATGCATATATATCCTTATCAACTGGATATTTTTTATATTCATAGCTGAAATTAAAGTGATTTTCGCCAAAGTATTTCTTGTGATCATCCGACTCGGATCCGTCGGCAAAAATCACATGATACGGATAATTTATATCTTGAAGATAGGCGCAAAGCCGCTTAGTAAAGGCGAATCTGTCTTTTAAAAACACAAGCAGCGTAAGCTTAACAGAACTCAACGTTTGAGACATATTCTCCTCTGATATCTTTGTCTGACAGTATTGGCTCACTGGTAAGCGGCCATTTTATGCCGAGCTCTGGATCATTCCACATAACAGATAAATCGTCACTTGTGTCGTAATGCCGCGAACATTTATAGGCAAGAACCGCATCGTCGCTTAGAACATACAAACCATGCGCGCATCTGCTTGGCATATAGATTTGTTTAGGATTGTTGGCGTCCAATTGAATACAAAAATGCTGTTTAAAAGTTTTTGACTCTTTCCTAAGATCAACTACTACATCGTATATCACTCCATGAACTATGTTGATCAATTGCGCACTGCGTCTTGAGTAGTGCAGTCCTTTAAGGACGTTTTTATGTGCATAATAAAAAATATCTAGAACAAATCTTTCGCACAGATCCCCATACCTGTTTTCATGAAAGCTTTCAAACAAGAGGCCGCGTTTGTCTTTATGGACATCTGGCTCGATAACAAATACGCCGTCTATGAAGGTTTTGGTTATGTTCATATAATCGATTCTAGATATGACTTATAATTGCAACACGGCATAGACGCGGCTGTACGTCGAAGCATTTCATCGGTAATAAACCCCATACGCCAGGCTACTTCTTCCAAAGAGCCAATTGATATCCCTTGTCTGGATTGAATAACCTCAACGTAATTAGACGCGTTGTTCAGCGCTTGTGGCGTTCCGATATCAAACCAAACGTATCCCCTTCCAAACACTGCCGCAGACAACAGTTTTTCAGCAACATATTGGTTGATTAGGTCTGTTATCTCTAATTCGCCTCTTCCAGAAGGAGAGAGTCGCTTAGCACGCTCTGCCACCGATGCGTCAAAGTAATAAAACCCAGTAATCGCCAGATTTGAGCGAGAATTAGCAGGTTTCTCAACTACAGAAACTACCTGACCATTGTCATCCAGCTCAGCAACGCCATATCGGCTGGGGTCGTTAACTTTGTATAAAAATATTTTAGCACGCTCGTGCGGCTCAATTTTAAGCATCTCTGTGATTGCGTGCCCATGAAAGAAGTTGTCACCAAGAATCATGATTACAGGATCGTGGCCTATAAATTTTTCGCCAATTATAAACGCCTCAGGCAAGCCATTTGGCTCAGACTGCTCAGCATAAAACAACTCAATACCAAGCCAGCTGCCATCGCCAAGGATACGGCTTATTGCTTGAATTCCTTCTGGTGAGCTTATGATGAGTATCTGCTTAATCCCGATAAGCATAAGCGTACTTATGGGGTAATAAATTGCTGGTTTGTCGTATACCGGAAGCAACTGCTTGCTGCAAACCGTGGTCATTGGCCAAAGTCTGCTTCCTTTACCGCCTGCCAGCACTATCCCTTTGGTCACATTCATCAAATCAATAAAACTTTGCCAAAACTATCAGTACTGTACACTACCGCGTCTACTTTTGCTATAGTACCAACTTACGTACCTTGGATTGAAATTTATGATCAGTCTTGTATTCTTTGCAGCAGTTGTCGTGTTTTTACTAATTCGCTTGAATCAGGTTATGGGGATAAAGCCCGCCAGCAAAGGTAAGAGTGGCTTTTCTCGTACCGACGACGGTTCCAACGTTATAGAGGTTGAAGCAACCGAAATTGACCCTAGCGATGACGCAAACGATTACTCCCAAGAAAGCGACGAAGTCAGCATACATGGACGCAAGTTTGATAAAACGTCGTTCTTGAGAGGGGCGGAAAAAGCTTTATTAGCAATCGACAAAGCCTTTAACGACGGCCAAGAAAATAAATTACGTCAGCTTCTAAGCGGCAAGATTTTGGATTCTTTCTTGAAGTCTATACAAGAGCGCAAACGTCGTAAGGAAACGCTGGAAAGTCTTTTGTTATCGGTAAAAAATGCTGAGGTACTGGATTTATCCTACGTTAAGAATAATGTACGCGCGTCAGTCCTGTTTGAGCTTGAGCAAACCAAAATTTTGAAAAACCAAGATGGAGAAATCATCGACGGCGACGGTGAGTATGTGAAAACAATCAAACAAACTTGGCATTTTGAACAGCCAATCACCGCGTCCTCCGCCCAATGGAAACTGACCGCCATATCCGACGCGTAGTAGTTATTAAAATTTATATAAAGTACCTTTAGCCTTCAGCTAATGGTATGGAAGTTTCGAAAGACCTCGTTTAGAATCTCAGCGCTGTTGGGCTTTTTCTCTAAATCGAGCAGTGACGCCCCCAGGGTATTCAGGTTTTCGTTCGTCTCTTCCAGGAATTCATCAATCAGCTCGTCCATTATGCATCAGTCTTCCTGAAGTTCCTTAAGGTTGCGATACAGCTCTAAGGACGCTGGGTTTTTAAGGGACTCTTTGTTTTTTACTTCGCGCCCTTGAATCACCGATTTCACAGCAATTTCCGAGATCTTGTCGTTTTTGGTATAAGGAATTTCCTTAACCTGAATGATCTTAGAAGGAACATGCCTTGGCGTAGCGTTGGTGCGGATTTGGACGCAAATCTTTTTCTTAAGGTCTTCGTCAAGCGCCAAATTATCACGCAGGACTACAAAAAGAATTATCCTTTCGTCGTTATTCCACTGTTGCCCAACCGCGATACTTTCAAGTACTTCTTCAACCTTTTGTACTTGGGCATAGATTTCGGCCGTGCCTATGCGGACTCCACTCGGCTTCAGCACCGTATCCGCGCGTCCGGATATAATCACACCGTCGCGGTCAGTAATTTCTATCCAGTCGCCGTGCGACCACACACCAGGGAACTCTTGATAATATGCTTTATCGTACTTTTGATCGCCGTCGTCTTTCCAAAAGCCTATGGGTTTCGATGCAAATGGCGCGGTGCAAACAAGCTCTCCTTGTTGGTTTTTGCCTAGAGGTTTGCCGTCGTCATCAAACAGCTCTACCTTCATGCCAAGGCCTATGCCCTGCATTTCCCCCGCATATACAGGAGAGATAGGATTGCCGATAATGAAGCATGAAATCAAATCAGTTCCACCTGAAAACACATTTAAGTGCAGGTCTTGCTTAATGTCTTTGTAAACGTATGAGAATGCTTCAAGGGACAAGGGGGATCCTGTAGCGCCAATAGTGCGAACAGACGAAAGGCTGTTGTGATCTTTTGGTTTTGCACCAATTTTGTAAAGAACGTCCAAAAACTTCGACGAAGTGCCAAAGAAATTCATCTTATGCTTATCCGCAAAGTTGAAAAGAGTATATGCGTCTGGATATGAAGGGTTGCCGTCAAACATCATAAGCGTAGCTTTTGAAGCAAGTGCCGATACACGCCAGTTCCACATCATCCAGCTGCACGTGCTGTAGTAAAATACTCTGTCGCCCGGCTTTATATCGCAGTGAAGTTGATGCTCTTTCAGGTGTTGCAGCAAAGTTCCGCCTGCGCCGTGTATAATGCATTTGGGCGCGCCAGTAGTCCCAGAGGTAAACAAAATATATATTGGATGGTTAAACGGCAGCTGAGCAAACTCCAGCATCGTTTTGCCCTTATCCCCGAATTCGTTCATGAAATCGTCAAGATAAGCGTAGTTTTTGTCGAGTTTTTTCCTTGGCATATCGGCGTATGGAATCAGTATGGTCTTTTTAATAGTGCTTATACCCTTGGCGATGTCGAATATCTTATCGCTGTTATCAAATACCTTGCCTTTGTAGTAATAAGCCTCGGTTGCAAAAAAGAACTTTGGATCTATTTGAGCCAGCCTGTCAAAGGCCCCCTTCACGCCAAAGTCTGTGGCACATGCGCACCACACACCGCCAAGGGATATGGTTGCAAGCGCCGCAATCAACGTTTCAGGAGTATTAGCCACGTATCCGGCGACCTTGTCCCCCACTTCTAATCCATTATTTTTAAGAGCATAAGCCAGGTCTTTAACGCTGTTATAAAGCTCGTTGTAAGTTATTGTTCTTTCTAATTTATCTTCGCCCCAAAATATTATTGCAGGCTCATCGTTCCTAATGCGCAAAAGGTTTTCGGCGAAATTTAGTTTCGCATCAGGAAAATATCTGTGAGCCTTAAAATTTTTCTCACCATTGCTTATTCTGCCGCCTTTGCTGGAAGCTATAACATCACCGAAGTTCCATATTTCTTCCCAAAACTCGTCCCTACAGCTAACCGACCAGTCCCACAGTTCTTTAAATTCGCTTATTTTCAGATTGTATTTCTTGTTGATAATATCCATGAACCTAGCGAGGTTGCTGTTCTTATAGCGGTCAGCGCTTGGTACCCAAAGCGGCTTAATTGTACTCATGATTTTTGTCCATAACTTGACACAGATTGATAATATCAAGTCATGGTTAAAAAATGTTTGCGAAACCAGAGCAAAAACCAAACGCAATACTTGGTTTTACCCGAAAATACCTAATTAAAATCTTTATATTTCAAATTTTATGCGAGTAAGCGCTCGGCCCAAGTGATTGCTTATATTGCGAGGCAGTGCATTTTTTGTTTGACTGATACTAAGCATTTTTTGATTAGGATAAATCGATGGATCATTAGCGATTGCCGAAGAAACGTATTTTTTTGCCTCTGGGACAGCGCTGGCGCATCCGGTATAATCCGTCGCTTCTGCTGATACCCTTGGGTGCATCAAGAAAATAAGAAAAGCATGCGCGTTATTTACATGCTTGGCCTTCTTTGGAATTGCCAATACCTCCATCCACAAGCATGCGCCTTCTTTCGGTACAATAAAACGTATGTTACGGGCATTTTTTTTAGAAGTTTGCGTACGCGCAAACATCAAATCACCAGACGAACACATAACTGCACAAGCGCTTCCGCTGGCCAGATCCTGGAAGCTGTATGAATCAAATCTGTTTATATGCAGCCTCACTCGCCGAAGACACTTAATCGCCTCATCCGCTTGTTTCAGGTCTATATTTTCCGCCGAACAACCAAGGTATGCAAAAACCGCGGCAAATAACTCTTCTGGGCTTTCCAGCAAGGAAATACCAGCTGCGCTTAGCTTTTTTGCATACCGCGGATCAAACAATATCGCCCAACTGTCCAAAGGGACGTCAGGCGCTAAGCGTTTTATAATCTCTATATTAATGCCTATACCGTTAATTCCCCAAGTGAAAGGGACCGCATATTCATTCAAGGGATCGATGTCGGAAAGCAGATCAAGCGCTTGTTTATCCAACTTTTGCATATATTTTGCAAGCCTTTTGGTATCCAATTTCTGAAACGTTTTGGCTTGCATTTGATGACAGAAAAAAGGCCAAACCGTGGGCAAAACAAGATCATATGAGCAATTGCCTGTCAGTAACTTTGCTTCTAAAGTTTCGTTACAGTCAAATACATCAACGATTACCCTAATGCCTGTAAGCTTAAAAAATGCGTCGATAATTTTAGGCGAGATTTGATCGAACCACGTGTATATATAAAGCTTTTTCTCTTTATCTAGTGGTCCAAGATCTTCAAGGCATACGCCAAAATTTTCGCTCGGCAAACTTGCGGTTGAGTTTGCTTCATTTGTTGCTGGATTTGCTTTGTCGGCACAACAGCTCAACGCAGAGTGCACAAACCCCACCATTAGTAATGTCAGAATACTTCTCATTTATTGCGCAACTGCTGCTTAACAACATATACAATGCCCATTTGACTGATTCCGCAAGATGGAATTATGCGCTCGTCGCTGTCTACCTTGCCGACCAGAATGCCGGCAGGAAAAATCCCGTCGTGCCCATCAGTAAACGCCAGTTGGCCTTTAGAAATCTTGATCGCACTGTCATTTTCCTTAAGGTGTATGCAAAGGCAGCCGCTTCCATCGCCTTTCAATATAGCAAGCATGCCAGAGGGGGAAAAACAAACCGACATATAAAAGCTCGCGCTGGTTATTCTTTTAGCTTGGCTCCATTTATGTCCAACAGTTTTAACCACGCCTATGACTCCAGATTGTCCTATGATCACGTCCCCTTCGGCAATTCCTGATTCATTGCCTTTGTTTAAGTATATTTCGTTGTAGGTTAAAAGTTCATGAACTCTTAGAATCGTTGCAAAAACCGTTACTTTATCGTTTGTATTTAGGGCAAAGTCTAAAGCTGATCTCAGTCGATCATTTTCAATTTGAAGGTATTTCAGCCTTTCCAAGTCAATTTTACAGACGATTAGTTCCTGTTTCAGCTTTTGAATTTCTCGTCCGGATTCTCCTGAAAAGTTATGCAAGACTCGTGAGGCTGTCTCAGTCAAGCGAACAACGCCCCTTGCACCAAAAGTTGTCATGCGCATTGCCCAATCCCTCATGTAAGACAGCGCGTTAAAGCGATCGGCTGCAGCAATCAGGCAAACAAAAACGACGACTCCACCCCAGCTAAGCCAAAAACGCCACTTTACCTTGTTGCTGAACATCCTGCTTAGCCCCTCATGTGAGCTTCAGTAAGAAGAGGTAAGGACGTTTTGCGTTTTATCAAGTTCTTCTAAGGCCCGGCCGCTTCCGATAGCAACACATGACAAAGGATCGTCTGCTACTGTGACAGGAAGATGGGTCGTATTATGAATGATCTCATCAAGTCCTTTCAGCATAGCCCCTCCCCCGGTCAAAACAATACCTTTGTCAACTATGTCAGAGGATAACTCCGGCGGAGTGTTCTCTAAGGCAATTTTAATTGCGCTTACAATGGCGTTGACGCTCTCTTTTAAGCCTTCTGCTATTTGCTCTTCAGTTATCTCAATTTCTTCAGGAAAGCCGGTCTTTACGTTACGTCCTTTTACAACAGTTTTTCTTCCACCTTCTCCTTTAGGGATAAAGGCTGCGCCTATGGCTTTTTTGATCTTCTCTGCCGAAGTTTCACCAATCAACAGGTCGTGAGTTCTACGCACATAGGTAATGATGTCATTGTCCATCTTGTCCCCACCAACCCGTATTGATTTCGCATATACAATGCCGCCAAGCGATAAAACCGCAATTTCAGTAGTTCCACCCCCTATATCCACGACCATAGACCCGTATGGTTCAGAAACGGGAAGCCCAGCGCCAATCGCCGCGGCCATTGGCTCTTCGATTAAATAGACTCGCCTTGCCCCGGCGCTTTCGGCCGCTTCTTGAATTGCTCTGCGCTCAACTGCCGTTGCGCCATATGGAATACATATGACTATTCTAGGTGAGATAAATCTTCTGCGGTTATGAATCTTCCGTATGAAGTGCTTAATCATGCTTTCAGCAATATCGAAATCTGCGATAACCCCATCCTTAAGCGGCCGGATAGCTTGGATACTGCCTGGGGTTCTTCCGACCATGCTTTTCGCATCTTCACCAACCGCCAAAATGTTGACCTTTCCGCCTGTATCCGATATGGCGACTACAGAAGGCTCGTTCAGGACAATTCCTTCACCTTTCAAATAGACCAGCACATTCGCTGTGCCAAGGTCTACGGCCATGTCGGACGAAAATAAAGAGCTCAGTTTGGAAATTATGTTCATGTTGCGTAAATATAACTATGCAAGGATATATAGCACCTTTACCAAAAAATGAAGCAAAGCAACACTAAAAATACTGCATAGTGAAATATAAGCAAATTCCTGCGGCCAGACCTGCCAGCACATCGTCGCATATTATGCAGGCTGTCTGCCCAAATCTAGAGATATGCTTGCTTGACGTTAATTGGTCAACCCAGCCGATAGGCCATGGCTTCCATATATCAAATAAGCGAAATAAAAGAAAAGACAGGCAATACCACCACACGCTCTGTGGCCCTACCCCGATTAGCGGAGCAATGGCAATTGTCTGTCCAATAACCTCATCTATGACAATATATTTTGGATCTGGGGTGTTTGCCTTTTCAAGCGATACCAGCACAGACCACCAACCAAGCACACACAGGCCTAAAATCAGTAAAATGTAAGTGCATACTGGAATACTTCCAATCATAAAGAGCAACAATGCCCCTCCTAAGGATCCGGCGGTACCAGGTGCAATCGGAACCCTTCCCAGCAGAAAAAACGTGGAAATAATCATTGCAATTCGATATCTAATCATCTGCGGATCACCTTTATGATTGCAGCATCTGCTGCCAGAACTATGCGTTGGTTATATACTAAGTCTCCAGTCGATTACACATATTCAGCCGAATTTATGAACAACACGGCAAAAGCGATTGCCGCGGGTGAGTGTGATGAACTGGTCTGGTTTTTAGAGCATCCCCATATCTTTACTTACGGCGCTTTGGCTAAGCCGTGCGAGATGCTGAAGCCAACCAACGTACCTGTTTATAAAGCCAATCGCGGAGGCAAGTACACTTATCACGGCCCTGGACAACGCGTTGTTTATGTCATGATTAATATTGCTAAAAGAAATATTGGGGTAAAAGAATATGTAATGATCTTGGAAGAATGGTGCATTTCTGCACTCAAAGACGTTGGTGTTAAAGGCTTCTTGATTCCCAACAAAATCGGGGTTTGGGTTAAAGACAATCGCACACAGCCATCGGTCAGTAAAATTGCTGCAATTGGCATAAGGATAGTAAATGGAGTTACTACACACGGTATCGCCATCAACATAGATCCAGATTTAAGCTTCTTCGACCAGATTATCCCCTGCGGCATCAGCGAATATGGCGTTACATCACTGCGTAAGCTTGGTGTTAACACTACCTTAAGCGATTTTGATAACCTTTTGGCCAAGCGTTTCCCTATCCTATGAGCAACCAACATACGTGGATACAGTCCTTTGCCAGAACTAAAGGAAAGTCCCTATCAAGCAGGCAAAAACAGCTTCTGGCTGATTTTCTGCCACAAGTGGTGGCCAGCAAGGCTTTATTTGATGGCGACAGCCTGCCGATACAGATGGAGATAGGGTTTGGCGATGGTAAGCATCTTGTTCATCAGGCGCTTAGTCAGCCAGATACATACTTTATTGGATGTGAGCCTTTTGTTAATGGCGCTGCCAAGCTGCTGAGCTCTGTAGATCGGCTGAAAATAGAAAACATAAAGGTATTTATTGGGGATTGCCGGGCGTTTATATCTGAAATTCCAGACGACCGCATATCTTGTATCTATGTATTATTTCCAGATCCGTGGCCTAAAAAACGTCATCATAAACGCAGATTGGTTCAAAAGGGGTTTCTTGCGTTGATTTGGCGCGTTTTAGCGCCAGACGGAAGTATTCGGTTTGCCTCTGATAACAGAGAGTATGCCAAAGAGGTTTTTGAGCTTGTGAACAGTGGTTTTGGGTTTCGTGCATCTAGCCAAAGCTTAGATTTGTGTATCCACCCTCAAAACCCTTGGTCGCCGGTCATGACGAAATATGAAGAAAAAGCACGCCTTGCCGGATCAGACTGTTTTTTTATAGAAGCTTTGAAAGTCTGCTCTTGAGAGCACGCAATATTTTGTACTTTATGCTTTAGCGCTCTTTTTAAGTACAAGGTGGCTGCGGTCTTTCATGGATATCATTGTATAGACCACTGGAAGTATGAATATGGTGAATAAGGTTCCTATAGACATACCGCCCACAATTACCCAGCCTATCTGACGCCTAGCGCCGCTGCCTGCGCCCATGGCCATGGCCAAAGGCAGCGAACCAAGCACCATAGCAAACGTCGTCATCAAGATAGGACGCAGTCTTAGCTTGGCCGCTTCGTAAACCGCATCAATTTTCGACTTCCCTTCAAGTACAAGGCTGTTGGCAAAGTCGACAATCAAAATACCGTGTTTAGTTATCAGGCCGATAAGGGTCACCATCCCAATCTTTGAATAAATGTTAAGGCTTCCTCCATTTATAATTTTAAGTGTTATAAGGGCTCCTGCAATGGACAGCGGTACGCTTAGCAAAATGATAAACGGATCAATAAAGCTTTCAAACTGCGCGGAAAGAACCAAAAATATGAACAGCAGAGCAATCGAGAATATAAATATTATATTACGGCTTTCTTCCATGTATGTTTTGGTTTTGCCGGAGAAAGTAAGCCTTATATCATCAGGTAGATAATTTTTCTTAAGATCATCGATTTGGTCGACCGCCTCCCCAAGCGAGTGTCCTTTGGCTATATCGCACTTGAAGCTTATCGCCAACAGCTGGTCATAATGGAAAAGCCCTATCGGGGCCTGTTTAGGCGTAATAGTAATCAAGTCAGACAAAGTCACCATGTTTGGTAAGTGAGCACGCTGGCTGTTCGAATCGCGTACTTTCACAAATATATCAGACACGTCCTGGACACTACTGCGCTTTTTGTCGGCTAGTTGTACGATAACGTCATATTGCTTGCCGTCCAGCTTGATGCGGTTAGCAGTTCTACCTCTAACTAAAATCTCTACAGTCTCTGCCACCTCGTTCATGCTTATACCAAGCGAAGCAGCCCTTTCGCGGTCTATATTGACGACATACTCTTGCGCTGAAGGCAAAAGCGACGTCTCTATTCTGGGAAAAATATGCCTGTATTGATGCAGCAATTGATTAAACAGCGCTCCGTACATCTCTAAGTGCGCTAGGTCAAGGCTGGTCTGAAGCACAAACTCAATTTTATCACCATCGCTGGCGCTGCTGCCCCCTCCACTGGCAGAGACGTATATATCGGCCCCCGCTACGTTAGCGAACTTGTTTCTTAAAGAGTCGGCTATATCCTGAGTTGTGCGCTTACGTTTGCTCCAGTCCGTAAGCATAGCTCCACCGTTTATCTGTGTAGCTTGAATGTCAATGTCGCGAAATTCAATTTCTGGCACTTCACTTAATATATTTTCTACCCGCAAAGCATTACGGCGCATATAGTCATAAGTTGCATCCATCGGACCGTGACCAACAATCGAAAGCCAGCCGTCATCTTCTGACGGCGTATCTTCGGACGGCAGCCAAAACCCTCCCACGGCAAAACCTATAGCAGCCACTGTACAACCAACAGAAAACGATATGACGCGCCTTTTAAGAAAGATTTTCAGCACCCTGGCATACCATTCCTCAATCGAAGCGATAAAGTTATGAATCTTCATGCCAAGATTTTTATAGGCCCTGACCCACTTGCGCTTACTGTCACTACTAAGGACATTTGCCGCCAAGACTTTTGAACACATCATTGGGGACAGCGTTAATGCTACAAAGCCGGAAATCATGACGGATCCGGCCAAAGCTAATGAAAATTCCCTAAAGTATTTACCAAGCTTCCCTGGCGCTAAGCCTATAGGCGCATATACAGCAGCCAGCGTTAGGGTCATGGCCACTACGGCGAAAGCAATCTCTTTAGTCCCCTCTATCGCGGCTTCAATTCGGCTTTTGCCAGCCTCGATATGCCTGTGAACGTTTTCAAGCACGACAATTGCGTCGTCCACCACTAAGCCGATGGAAAGAACCATCGCCAGCAGCGTGATCGTGTTTATTGTAAAATCAAAAACGTAAAGCAAGAAAAACGTTCCCAGCAAACAAACCGGGATAGTAACAAGCGGGACAATCGCCGCCCTGAAGGACCACAGGAACAAAAATATCACTAAAATAACCAGTATCGTCGCCTCGATTATGGTGCGATACACCTCGTCGATTGAGGATTCGATATATTTGGTGCGATCCATCGCTATGATTGCTTTTATGCCGCCAGGCAGTGCTCTTTCGATATCTGGAAATATATTTCTAATACCCTTACAGACATCAAGCGGATTTGCCGTAGATTGCTTGACGACGCCAAGCGCCACGCCTTCTTTCCCATTGAACCAGAAATTACTTCTGACCTCTCCTCCACTCAGCTCTGCACGCCCAATATCCTTCAGCTTCAGCGGTTTTCCATCTGGCGTAGGTATAGAGATTTCATCAAACTGCTCTGGCTTATTAATCTCGCCTGCAATTGTGATCATAAATTCACGATCTTTGCCGGTAAGTCGCCCGCCAGGACGTTGTACGCATTGCATTTGAATGGCGTTACGAACCTCAATCGCAGTCAGGCCATAGGCCGCAAGCCTTTGAGTATCAAGCTTGATGCGCATCGCCTTTTTAGTTCCGCCCTGAAGGTCAACGCGCGCTACACCGGGGGATATCTCAACTTTGCTTTTTATGAACCGCTCTATATAGTCGCGAATTTCATCATTCGAAAGCGTATCGCTGGTAAAGACAATAAATATAATCGAATGAGCATCCGCATCAGATTTATGCAGCATTGGATGCTGAAGGTCTTGGGGCAATTCACTGTAAATACGTGAGATTCTTTCTTGTACTTCGCTGGCTGCAACGTCGACGTTTTTATCTGGGCTGAACTGTATCGATATTTTGCTTTGCTCGTTGCTGCTGTTAGAGGTGATGATTTCCGCACCTTGTATAGTTGCAAATACACCTTCAAGCACCTTAGTAACCTGCTGCTCAACAACATACGGGTTAGCGCCTGGATAGCTTGATTCCACCGATATTATCGGCTTTTCGATTTTTGGCATCTCGCGTACGGACAGCCTTTGGTATGAGACAATACCCAAAAGGCATACAACCAAAGTCAAAACCGTGGAGAATACCGGCCTACGAACAAAAACTTCGGTGAACGATGTTGATGCAGACGCCATACTTTACTGTTCCAGCCCCTCAAGCCCTGTTGAGATCTGGACCGTACTTCCGTCACGCACCCTCATATGCCCGGCGGTAATTACTACGTCGTCGGCGTTAATTCCCGTCAGAATCTCAACTTCACCACTTTGACGAATGCCTATCGTGACCGGAGTTTTAATAGCCATACCATCAACAACCCTAAACACCACATCATTATCGCCTACGCGTGATATAGCGCTTTCTGGCACAAGAATCGCCTCTGAAGACGTTGTATTTGGCACAGAAACCCTGACGAACAGGCCTGGGCGCATATCTTCATTTTGATACTGCATTACCGCGCGCACTACGAAGCTATGCGACATTTGATCGGCTTCAGGATTTATTGCCAGCACTTCTGCTGGAAATTCGCCGTGAACCCCGTCGATCTTTATATATACGGTCTGCCCGATTTCCATACCAGCGACAATCATTTCAGGCACCTTGAAGTCCACTCTTATGTCCTGATCGCTTACTATGCGCAGCATTTCTTTGCTTTTGGTTACATAGTCCCCTACGCTGATCTCTCTAAGCCCAACAACCCCCGCAAATGGAGCCCTAACTTTATACTTAGACAGCTCTTCTTTGACCGCCGCAAGCTTGGATTCCAGTATCATCACCTCGGCGTATTTTTTGTCTAATTCGCTTTTTGAAAGAAATTCTTTACTTGCCAAGTCCTGAGCACGCTTATATTCGGCCTTAGCCAACGTTAATTGAGCACTTATCTCACGCATATGAATACGCATAGCGGCGCTGTCAACCTCCAACAGCACATCCCCTTCGTTTACTTTGCGCCCTTCTTCAAAAAGGATTCTAGATATCCTGCCGTCAACCTCGGATTTTATGGTGCAGTCATTACTTGCACGTAATGTTCCAATAAGGTTTGTGACATGCTGTACCTGCCCTAAGCGAGCCGAAGCAACATCGACAACCGGATCGGCATTCTGCAGTTTTTTAAGAGCATCCATCATATCTGTATCTACGTCTTCTTTTTTCTTGGAAAACAGCTTACTGAAAAACCCTTCGCTTTTACTTGACTCAGCCGCAGGCTTCTCGGCATCGCCAACCGCCTGACCTATCGATTCGATTGCCGTCTTGCTTCTTGATTCGGCAGTAGCGGCCTCTTGCCCACTGATAGCCTCCGGCTGTTCCACAGATTTTTTGGAAAACAGCCTGCAAAAGAACTGTTTTATTCTTTGCCAAATACTCTTGTGAGGCTCTTCTGGCCCTGCCTCGGCAGGAACGGCGACTGCACCTTGCTCAGTTTTAGCGACATCGTCAGTTGGCTTATTTTCAGGCTCAGCAACAGTTTGCTGCGCATTGCCTGTTCCTGGTTCAGTAGCGGCGACCTCCTGCCCCTCATTAGCGGGCTTTGGCTCGGCAGTCACCGCTTCCTCAGTAACAACTGGCTGCTCTTCAGATTTTTTAGGTATGAATTTACGTAGGAATTGCTTTATTTTCTGCCAGATACTTTTATTAGGCTCGGAAAGCTCTGCTTCAGCGGCAGCAACAATGGGTTCGGTTTGCTCTGCTGCTTTATCGACTGGTTCGGCAACAGGCTCAGCGCTAACGGCTTCCTGCTCACTGTCGTTTGAATTTGGCTCAGCATTAACTGCTTCCTGACCTTCAGCTACCCCTACCTGTTCTTCAGATTTCTTGGGTATGAATTTATGAAAGAACCGCTTTACCTTTTCCCACAGACTTTCATGAGGCTCTTCCGGCGCCGCTTCGACATCGGCGGTAGCTACACCTTGCTCAATTTCAGCGGCTTCATCAGTTGGTTCAGTCGCTATAGCATCTTGTGCTTCATTAGACTGCTCCGGTTCAGCAACGACAGTTGCCTCTTGCTCATCAGCAGCCGATGTCTGCTCTTCAGATTTCTTGGGCATGAATTTATGAAAGAATCGCTTTACTTTCTGCCAAATACTTTCGTGAGGTTCAGATTCTTCCGCGTCAACGACGGCTTGGTCATCAGCTGTTTGGTCGCCCGGAGTATCTGGCGGCGGGTAGGAACTTGCTATACACGACGGCTGGAAGGCCGAAAGTACCAAAACAACCACTAAAATAATTGATCTGCCAAACATAAAAACTCTAAACTATCACCATACACACAACGGCTGATACTGAACGCGCTATACAGCCGCAATATTACCCAGCAAAACTTACCGATAAGTTAACACAAATAAGACTCAATTTCCTGTTGAGGCCGAGCCTCATATAGCGTAACTTTCTAGCAAGCTGTTCGCGTGGTATCTTCTATGATAATTTTCGTGATGTCAAATGGCGCAGACCATCGTGTATCGATTACGCCAGAGATCGTTAAAAAGTTGGTATCTGCCGGTCACGAGGTCAAAATAGAAAAAGGCGCGGGCCTTCCGTCCTTTATAAAGGACGAAGACTACACGCAAGCGGGCGCATTATCCGTTAAAACCACAAAAGAAACCGTAAAAACGGCCGACGTTGTCTTGGCTGTTAGGCTTCCTTACTCAGAGCCCAAAGGCGGCTGGACGGCCAATATTGATAAGGGGGCGACCGTTATATCCTTAATGAACCCTCATGCTAACAAGGATTTTTTGCAAAAGCTGGCAGAGCGCGGAGTGAATTTATTCGCGCTGGAGCTGATTCCAAGGACGACACGGGCCCAGAGTATGGACGTTCTGTCATCTCAAGCAAATTTAGCCGGATATAAAGCCGTCATAGAGGCTGCCGACGTTTACTCAAGCATGTTTCCCATGATGATGACGGCGGCCGGTACGGTTGCAGCTGCACGCGTGCTGGTTATTGGCGCGGGTGTGGCTGGTCTTCAGGCCATTGCTACCGCTAGGCGCCTAGGCGCGGTAGTATCCGCCTTTGACGTGCGTTCGGCAGCCAAAGAACAGGTGGAAAGCCTTGGCGCCAAATTTGTTGAAGTGGACACGCAAGAGGCCGGAGATGGAGGCGGCGGATATGCCAAGGAAATGAGCGCTGAGTACAAGAAAAAACAATCGGAGAAGCTTGCTGAGGCCGTTAAAAAATCTGATATAGTCATAACTACTGCTCAAATTCCTGGCAAGCCGGCCCCGGTACTTGTCACTAAAGAAATGGTTGAGTCTATGCAGTCTAAAAGCGTGATTGTTGACCTGGCCACGGAATCCGGCGGTAACTGCGAATTATCTAAACTTGATGAAAAGGTCTTGCACAACGGCGTCACGATTATCGGCTATGCCAATATGGCCGGAAGAATTCCGCATGACGCAAGTAAGTTGTTTTCCAAAAACGTGTTCAACTTTTTGCAACTGTTGATTAAAGACAACAAACTTTCTGTTGATACTTCGGACGACATCATCATCGCAAGCCTGTTGGCATATAACGGCAAGACGACCGAAGTTTTTGCTAAGCTTTAGGTGGGGAGGGCTAGATTACAGAACGTCCAGCCTTCCTGGGTAAGCAAATCGACCTTGAGGATTCGAGATCCAAAAAATCCAAGATCAAAGATACATCTTGCTGGCCTTTAAACCTCTTTCGCAAATCAGATCTTCTTTCCTCGATAGTACCGTTTTCAGCAAATAGATCTTTATAGGCCTCTCGGATTCTGAATATCGACTCTCTGGTAAAGTTATGTCTTTTAAGCCCAACCAGGTTAATGCCGGCTATACCGGCTCTCTCACCAGCAATCGAGGCGTAAGGGATAACGTCTTTATCCACCCCTGACATTCCGCCAATCATTGCGTATTTTCCTATCCTGACGAACTGGTGTACTGCGACCAATCCGCCTAATATCGCAAAATCATCGATAGTTACATGCCCACCCAAGGTCGCCTGATTAGCCATTATTATGTTGTTGCCTATATGACAGTCATGGGCTATATGCACGCCAGCCATGAACAAAGAATCGTCGCCTATGACGGTTGCCATATTGCCGCCGTCGGTCCCTGGATGCATCGTTACATACTCACGAATAGTGTTTCTGTTACCGATAATCAGGCGTGATTTTTCACCGTGATACTTAAGGTCTTGAGGAACAAAACCAATGGCTGCAAAAGGAAATATTTCATTATCTTCGCCGATAGAAGTATTCCCCTCCAGACATACGTGAGAATATAAAACCGTTCCTTTACCTATGCTTACACTCTGCCCAATGACGCAGTAGGGACCTATGGCGACGTCGTCCGCTATCCTGGCGTTATCGTTTACGATTGCTGTAGGGTGGATTTTTGGCATTTCCTGCGGTCCTTATAAATGCGTTATCAGCTCTTTTCGTCAACAATCATTGCGGTAAAAATCGCTTCTGCCATTAACTTGTCCCCAACGTACGCTTTGCCTGAGAATTTCCACATATTGCCGCGATTGTGCTCTTTCTGAACGTTGATTTTCAGTACGTCGCCAGGCTGGACAATCTGGCGGAATTTAGCCTGGTCAACAGACATAAAGTAAACAAGCTTGCCGTCGCTGTTCATGCCGGCAGTGTTCATGACAAGCACCCCTGCCGTCTGGGCCATAGACTCGATGATTAGTACGCCCGGCATGATTGGCTTGCTTGGGAAATGCCCCTCAAAGAAGGGCTCGTTGCATGAGACACATTTTATGCCAACCGCGCTTTCACCAGGCACGAGGTCCTCTACACGGTCAACCAACAGCATGGGATATCTGTGCGGTAAGTGGCGCTTTATATCGTCAATATTCAGCGTTGTTTTTTCGTTAGTTTTGGAAGCCATTGTTCTCAAATCTCCTTCTTAGCAAAACAATTCTTCAGATACGCCACTTGACGTCTCCACAGCCCCGCTTCTACGGCAGGAATCCCTGCCATGATTTTACCAGGCAGAATATCTTTAGCAACGCCTGATTTGGCGGCAATTATCGCACCGTCTCCGATTTTCAGATGACCGGCTAAGCCAACCTGACCAGCCATTGTAACAAAGTCGCCTATGACGCAACTTCCGGCAATACCTACCTGAGACACTATGGTGCAATGCTTTCCTATCTGGACGTTATGTGCAACCTGAACCAGATTGTCGATTATTGTTCCTTCACCGATTACAGTGTCGTCCAGGCTGCCCCGGTCAATGGTTGTGTTCGCACCTATCCTGACAAAATCGCCAATCAGCACACGCCCTAACTGGGGAACATATACCGGCTTTGGTTTAACGTTTATGATACCAAAGCCAGAGCTTCCGATGCGCGCCCCCGAATTGATTACCACCTCGTTTCCTATAACGGCACATTCTATGTGCACGTTGCTGGCAATTTTACAATTATTGCCAATAACGACCCCTTTACCAATATATGTGTGTGCCCCGATTGTGACATTGTCGCCTATCTCAGCATTATCACCCATGACCACATAAGGGGCTATGTTACAGTTTTTCCCTATTTTGGCCGTTTTGGATATTGGCTCACTGGATAATGCCTCGGTATTAATTGGCTCGGGGTATAAAAACTCAGCTGCCTTTGCGTAGGCAATAAGCACATTGCCTGTGACAACAATCGCCGCAGTTTTATCCGAAACTTTATCCCGACATTGAGCTTCGACGATTACAGCTCCAGCGTTGGTTTTTTCCAGCTCGCCGATATATTTTTTGTTGCTTAGAAACGACAAACTGTTCTGCCCAGCCTTCATCAGCGTATCGATGCTGGAAATGCATCTGCTGCCAAGTTCAGGACAGATCATCGTTCCACCGATGTGATCTGATATTTCCTTAATATTTTTCTCAGAAATCGAAGGGAAGAATCGCTTGTCGACCACAGCTAAACACTCCAAGCAGGATATATGCAACTAACCTTATACGATGGATTAATACCATCTGAAAGGCAGTTTTTCTGTTGTGGTTTTATAGCTTAGGTCACCCACCGATTTCCATCGCCGAGGATTGCTTAACCTTCAGCACTTTCCTCAAACCGGATTTCCTTATATGAATCTCGTCGTAAAAATCCCCAGCAGTAAGATCTTTAGGTGGGAAAAATGTTCCTATAACTTCGACGTTCAATTCTTTGGCTAGGCTATTTATGAACTTATCAAACTCGCAAAAATTGCGTCGAACAATATCGTATTTATAAGCCTCCGGATGAAGGGGGAGCTTGATGAAGGTGACAGACGCTCTCTTATTTTGCAGCTGCCTGACCGACCGCTTGTACGCTTCGACCACATCAGCACGCCAAGCAAATTTGGAATCAGCAATAGCATTGCGGACATTAAATTCATATGTAGCTTCGTATTTTGGCGACATTATCGCCGTTCCATTTGAATCATAGGCGTGTCCAAAACCGCAAAGAGAAATAAAACCAAGGTATGATCTCAGCCATTCTAAAATAAACCACCTACTCAGCAAGTGGCAATGGCGCTTGCCTAGTAAAAAACTTGCCTCTGCATAGCTTTTAAATAGCCATGGATCAACGGCCACAAAAATTTTTTGCGTATGCTGCAATGATGCTAATAGACTTAACGTATCAGGTATGCGACAAAAGCTTCCACTGACCCACAAATTTCTAAGCGTATTTTGTTTTATAATTGCGGCGTCAATTTGATATCCTCGACTGGAGCTAACTAAGAATTCCCCCCCCCCCCTGCTCTTTAGCAAAGAAATATTTCACATAAATCTCTGCGCTGCCGACAAGGTAAGCAGGTTTTTCTCCTCTCATCATGCATTTGACGTAGGGGATGTATCTTTTGGCCAGATGATACATGTACGATTGGGTGTTGATTTGATACCAGTCGAGCGAGAAAAACAACGCAGAGCCCAGCAGACACCCAGAAGCATAGCTGGTAATATCTTTAAAACTGAAAGTATAAAAAAGGGGCAACATTACATTTGAACACGAAAACATAAACCAGAGTAAACCCTATCGCAACTTGCCTGAATCGACCAGTAAGCTTAACCGGAAAATGCTGAAACACCACCATCA